>NZ_JBFAPH010000249.1:0-9276 GCF_040675635.1 Streptomyces sp. NPDC049577 | reverse complement strand
GGTCGAGGTCGCGCTCGCTGACCTCGGTGACCCGGAAGCCCTTGTTGCGCACGGCCTCGACGAGGCCCTCCCGGGCCAGGTCGAGCATGGCCTCGCGCACGGGCGTGGCGGAGACACCGAAGTCGGCCGCGAGGGCGGGCGCGGAGTAGACGCAGCCGGGGCGGAGTTCACCCGAGATGAGGGCCGCGCGCAGGGCGTGCGCGACCTTGTCGCGCAACCGCTCCTGGGCGGCGAGGGGTATGCGGTGCTGCTGTCCGCCCACTGCGGGACCTCCGTGCCGGTTCGGAGGACCAGCGTACAGTGTCACACTGCGTGACGGACGGGGCCGTGAGCCCAGGGCGCTCCGGGTCCTGACAGCGGCCGGAACGCCCTGGAGGTGGCGCCGGATTGCGGGTCACCCGGTCGCGGTCGTCGGGCGGGGGCCCCAGTCCGCGTCGTCCCAGAAGGCCAGCTGGCGCAGCTTCGGTGTGACGCCGACGCGCGCGAGGTCGCCGTCCCGGCCACCGAGGATCAGCGTGCTCGGGCGGTCCGGCGAGAAGACCGGCCAGTCGGGCACGTGGGCGCTGCGGGGCACGCCGTCGCGGGCGAAGGAGGCCACCAGCTCGATGAAGGCGTCGGAGACCAGCCGCTCCCGCGGGCCGTCGCCGAACTGGCCGACGAACTCGGGCCGCCGGTGGGAGGCGAAGAGGAACTTCGACGTCGCGTCGTGCGGGGTGCCGGAGTGCGGGGGTTGCAGGGGGTGGGCGAACTCCATGAGGTACTGCTCGGACCGGCCCTCGCGGGCGTGCCGCTCGGCGAGGCGCACGATCTGGTGACGGAACAGCGCGTCGCCCCAGACCTCGGTCCACAGCGACAGGTGGTCGTCCGGCAGGCCGTCGGCCCGGGCGGACTCGCGGTAGTGGGCGACGCAGGCGTCGACGAGCGCGTCGCCGACCTCGGCGGCGCCCTTGATCAGTACGCCGCGGACGGCCTCGCGCAGCTCCTCGTCGTCGACGGGGGCCGGCGGGGCGGGCGGGAAGGAGCCGGCGAGCGGGTCGGTGAAGAAGGACCCCTCGGTGTGGTTGTAGACGACCATCATCGGGAGGTCGGGCGTGGGCAGTTCGTGGTCGAAGCCGCGCATCAACGTGCCGTCGGCCACCGGTCCCCGGTACTCGCGCCCGCTGCCCACGGCCCGCTTCTCGGGACTGCCGGAGAAGACCTCCGCCCAGGCGTCCCACAGCTCGGTCGCGGGCACCTCACGCAGTCCGGGCACAGTGGTCCCGAAACGGCGGGCCAGGAGCTCGTAGACGGCGCGGGAGTCCTCGGGCGTGAGCGAGTTCACCGGCTGCCAGACGTGCATCGCGCTGATGTGGATCGTGCGGCGGACGATGTCGCGCACCTTGGGCAGGAGCGAGAGCAGATAGGTGGTCCCGCCGCCCGCCGAAGTGCCGCAGAGGGTGATGTTCCCGGGGTCGCCGCCGAATGCGGCGATGTTGTCCTGCACCCAGTGCAGGAGAGCGATCTGATCCTGCAGGCCCCAGTTGGCGATTGCCCCGGATTCGGGGTCCGCTAACTCTTCGTGTAGCCCGAAACCAAAGGCTGCCATACGGTAGTTGAACGTCACGACAACGATGTCGCCGTGGGCGGAGGGACGGGCTCCGTCGAAGGTGGGCACGCTTCCGCCACCGACCTGCCAACCGCCGCCGTGGATGTAGACCAGCACCGGCCGGCTGCCGGACACCTCGGGCGTCCAGACGTTCGCGTAGAGGCAGTCCTCGCCACTGCCGGGTGCTCCTGGCTGCAGGAACAGGGGTCCGGGCGCCAGCGCCTCCCGCACCCCGCCCCAGGGCCGCGGCGGCCGCGGCGAGGCGAAGCGCAGGGGCCCCACCGGCGGCTCGGCGTACGGCACGCCACGGAAGACCGTGACGTCGCCCTCGCGGCGGCCCGCGAGGCGCCCCGAAGCGGTACTGACCACGACCGACTCACCGGAATGGTTCATTCTTGTCTCCATGCCGGTCATCGTTGAGGGGGCGCTTTTGACTTGCCAATGACCAACTCAAAACCATGTCAAGTAGTCCGGTCTTGAACTGAACGGTGGTTTATTCGTTTCGGTCAGAGCCCTGCCCAAATCCGGCCAGGACGCTTGGGACGGAAGAAAGATTCAAGCCACACGGATGAATGCGGCGGCAATCGGGCCCGGACGGGACCCGGACAGGCGGACCGGGTGGCGGCCGGCCGGCTGCGCGACCGGCCGGCCCCTGGCGCCAACCGGAGCCCGCGACTCCTTTATTGACCGTTCGTTCTGGATATGGCTAGAGTCGATCACGTGGCCAGGACCAAGGAATTCGATCCGGACGCCGCCCTGCAGTCAGCCCTGGAGCTGTTCTGGAGGCGTGGCTACGAGGCGACGTCGATGGCGGACCTCGTCGAGCATCTGGGCATCGCGCGCGCCAGCCTCTACGCGACGTTCGGCAGCAAGCGGGAGCTCTACCTGAAGGCGCTCGACCGGTACGGGGAGCAGCGCGGCCCGCGGATCGTGGAGGAGCTGTCCCAGCCGGGGCCCGCCCTGCCGGCGGTGCGGGAGCTGGTGCGCCGCTTCGCGGACGAGTCGGCGGACGACGCGCTGCGGCGCGGCTGCTTCGTCACCAACACGGCGGTGGAGCTCGGCGCGCACGACGCCGACAGCGCCCGCCGGGTCGAGGAGAGCTGGAACAGCCTGGAGACGGCGCTGACCTCGGCGCTGATCCGTGCCCGCGCCCAGGGCGAGCTGGCGCCGGAGCGGGATCCGGCGGCGCTGGCCCGGATGCTGCTGGTGCTCCTGCAGGGCATCCGGGTGGTCGGCCGGATCGGCTCCGGCCCGGCCCGGCCGCGTGACGCCGCCGCCCAGGCCCTGACCCTGCTGGACTGAACCGCCACCCTGCCGCCGCCCCGGCCGCCCCACTCGCCCCGGCCGGCCCCGCCCCGCCCAGCCGAACGCCCTTAATCGGGACCGAGCGTTCCACTTCCTGGTGACCGCCCCGTTTCCGTCTTCGTCCGTCTTCCGATCAGCTGAGGAGCCCCCCGTCATGACCGCACGTTTCACCGGCAGGACCGTCCTCGTCACGGGCGGGGGCACCGGCATCGGCCGGGCCGTGGCGCTCGCCTTCGCCCGGGAGGGCGCCCGGGTGGTGGTGGCCGGCCGCCGGGAGGAGCCGCTGAAGGAGACCGTGGTGCTCATCGAGGCCGAGGGCGGTCAGGCCACCGCGGCCACCGCGGACGTCACCCGTCCGGAGGACGTACGGGCCCTGGTCGCCCTGACCGTGGAGACGTACGGCGGCCTGGACGTGGCCGTGAACAACGTGGGGACGGCCGTGCCGCCGGCCAAGGTCGCGGACATCGCCGAGGACGACTGGCACACGGTCCTGTCGGTCAACCTCACCGGCACCTGGCTGTCCATGAAGCACGAGATCGACCACATGCGGACGCACGGCGGCGGCGCGATCGTGAACATCGCGTCCAACCTCGGCGCGCACCTGCGCAAGGAGGGGCTCGGCGCGTACGCCACCAGCAAGGCCGCGGTCTCGGCGTTGACCCGCAGCGCGGCGCGGGACCACATCGCCGACGGCGTCCGGATCAACGCGGTCAGCCCGGGGCCGGTCGACACCCCGATGTCGACGCGCCCCGGGGAGTCCCCGGCGGACAAGGCGGAGCGGATGCGCCGCGACGTCCCGGCCGGCCGTGCGGGCAGCCCCGAGGAGGTGGCGGCGGCGGTGCTCCACCTCGCCTCCGACGAGGCCGCCTACACCGTCGGCACCGAGCTGGTGCTCGACGGCGGCGTCACGGCCTGACGGCCTCGGTCGCGGTCACGGCCTCGGTCGCGGCGGGCGCCCCGGCCGGACCGGCCTGCGCCGCCTCCTCCGAGCCGGCTCGCCGCCCGGACTCCCCTGCCGGGCGGCGGGCCGCCATCCACACGTAGACGAGGATGCCGACGAACAGGAACAGCACGCCCTGGTAGACGGCCTTGTATCCGGCGCCGGCAACCAGCCAGAAGGAGAAGGCGAACGCGCCGACCGAGAGGACCAGGTCCCGCGTCAGCCGGGCCGGGCGCACCTGCTCGCGCCGCCCGATGAGCAGGAAGTAGATCTGCGCCGCGGTGGCCAGCAGGTAGGGAACCGTCGCCGAGAAGGTGGTGACGAGGACGAGGACCTCGAAGACCCCGCCCGAGCCCAGCAGGTAGTTGACGACCGTCAGCAGGGTGGCGAGCACGGACGCCGCGAGCACACCGGCCGTCGGGACGCCGCGCCGCTTCTTGGCGAAGGCGGCGGGGAACAGCCCGTCCTTGGCGGCCGCGTAGGGGGCCTGGGCGCTCATGAGCGTCCAGCCGTTGAGCGCGCCGACGATGGAGACGACCGCCGCGAGGGCGATCAGCGTGCCGCCCCACTCGCCGCCGAACATCGCGTTCACGGCGTCGGAGAAGGGCGCGGTGGAGTCGACGAGCTTGTCGTGGGCGACGGTGCCGAAGACGGAGACGGTGCCCAGCAGGTAGACCAGCGCCGCGCCGATGGTGCCGAAGACGCTCGCCCGGCCGACGTTGCGCTCGGGGTCGCGGACCTCGCCCGCGCTCATGGCCGCCGACTCCACGCCGATGTAGCTGTAGAGCAGGATCGCGGCCGAGGCGGTCAGACCGCCCGTCCAGTTTCCGCCGCCCTCGGTGAAGGAGCCGAGGTTCTTCGGGTCGAAGAAGAAGATTCCGACGACCGCGACGAACAGCAGCGGCACGAACTTCATCACGGTGGAGACGAGCTGCACCGCGCCCACCCAGCGGGTGCCGGCGAGGTTCGCCAGCGCGGGGAGCCACAGCATGAGCAGCGCCACGAGCAGGTCCGAGCCGGCGGAGTGTGTACCGCCGGTCAGGACGTGGAAGTAACCCACGCCGGCGACGGCCAGCGCCGCGTTGCTGACCCAGGTCATCGTCCAGTACGACCAGGCCGACAGGAATCCGGCGAAGTCGCCGAACGCCTCCCGCGCGTAGACGTACGGGCCGCCGGTGCGCGGGTCGCGCTCGGCGAGCCGTCCGAAGACGAGGGCGAGCGCGATGGCGCCGACGGTCAGGACGCCGAAGGCGAGCAGGCTGACCGTGCCGAAGGGGGCGACCGAGGCGGGGAGCAGGAAGATGCCGCCGCCGATGATGTTGCCCATGACCAGGGAGATGGCCGTGGGCAGGCCGAAGCGGCGGCTCGGCGTGCCGTCGGTGTCGTGCATGGGTGGTGCGCCTCTCGTCCTGCGGGCAGTCGCGGGTCTCTGCGTCGCGGGTGTGCGGAGTCTATGGGTCCGGAAGTGCGACGCTGGGTTGCGACAGCACATAGTGAGGGTGAATCGGCCGCCCGCAAAATCAGGGATTTTTGTCCCGCCGGGTGGGCCGTTGGACAGTAAAAGGTGCAGCGCGACGGCCCGTCAACCGTCATTTGTTCGACACCTGGCGATCAAGTGGAATCAACACACCCATTACTACGGGTGAGAACCCCGCCGCTTTTGGTCACTGAATGTCGAGCCATGGCCCCGTTGTCTCGTGATGCCGCGTTTCGCCGGGAAAGGTAGGCTCCGGTTTCACCGGAATTCCCCGGAGTCCGGGTCCGGCGGCCCTCGCCGCGGACACCGGACCGGAAGGCGGTGACCATGGAATCCCTGCGTCCCGTCTCGGTGATCGGTTCGGCCGAGCGCATCGAGGATTTCGTCGCCAAAGTGGTCCAGGAGTGCCAGAACGGGCTGCCGAGCCGGGCCCTGCACCTGGCCACCCAGGTGCCGTGGCACGAGATCGGCGAACACGTCGCCCGGTACGCCGACCGCGTCCAGGCCCCCTACACGCGCCGGGACACCGGCATCGACCTGCGGCTGCCGCGGGCGGCGGTGACGGTGGAGCGGCTGTCGGGGTCCGTCTTCGTCTGCGGCCACCGGACCGGGCCGCCGGTGTCCCCGGAGGACGGCGAGCCGCTGCCGCCGCCCGGCGGGGCGGCCGAGGTCTGGCGGCAGGCCGAGGCCCTGATGGAGCTCGCCGCCGGGGCCGGTGCCCGCGACGAGAAGCCCGCGCGCGTCGAAGGGCTGCTCAAGCACGACAGCTGGCTCGTCGCGACACTGGCGTCCGACGTCCTCAACCGGATGGGCGTCCCCGCCGTGCCCCGGTTCGTCCGCGATCATGATCCCGGCGCGCCGGCCGGGAGCCACCGGCCCGCGGACGGCAGCGCCACCGAGGCCTGGGAGGCGCGGATCAGCGTGGACGAGTACTCCTTCTTCGAGGCCGTCCACCCCGCCTACGCCATGCAGATGGTGGAGCTCGGCAGGATGGTCCGCACCCACGCCGCGCGGCTCCCCGACCGGATCCTGGACGTCGGCAGCGGGCCCGGGCTGCCGACGGTGATGCTCACCGAGATGTTCCCCGACGCCCGGATCGACGCGGTCGAGCCGAGCCCCGCCGCCTTCCCCCACCTGCTGCGGACGGCCGAGGCGCGCCGCATCACCGCGCACCGCACCGGGATCACCGAGTACACCGGCCCCGAGGACTTCCCCCTCGCGGTCTCGGTCGGCTCCTCGCACCACCTCGACACGAGGATGTTCCTGCGCGGGCTCAAGCGGCACACCGTGCCCGGCGGGCTGATCGTGGTCGCCGACGAGATGATCTCCCGGTTCACATCCGAGGAGGAGCGGTCCAGGATCATCGCCGACCACCACCTCTCCTACATCGACGAGACCCTGGCGCATGTGCGCGAGGAGGACCTTCCGCCGGCGGAGCGGCGCAGGCTGCGGGCCCTGCGGGAGGCGGACCGCCGCACTCCGGAGGCCCTGCACCGGCTGCTCGACGAGGCGCGCCGGGACCGCCGGTTCTACCCGGGCGACGAGAGTCCCTGGCAGCGGGTGCGCTTCACGGTGCTGGAGCTGGAGGCGCTGGTGGCCGGGCTCGACTACGACGTCGAACGCAAGACCTATCCGGACAACTTCATCGCCCTCGCCGCGGACGAGGGCCTGGAGCTGCTGGCCCACCGGCGCGTCCACGCCACGCTCGGCACGTCCGACCGCGACGCCGGAACCCATGTCTTCGCCCTGCGCAGGCCGCCATGACCCGGCCGGCACCGGCGCGCCCCGCGCTGGTCTGCGTCGAGAGCCGCGAGTGCGATCCGCAGCTGCTGGAGCGGCTGACCGGCGCGACCCGCTTCCCCGAGCGGCTGGCCGGGCCCGCGATCATCCACACGGTCTGCCGGGCCGGCGGGCGGCTGCTCTATGTGACGGCACCGCCCATGGAGGACGCCGAGCGGCAGGTGGAGTACTACCTCGGCCTGCTGGGCGAGGGCGCGCGCCCGGACCGCCGGGCCGTGGAGGTGGTGGGCCTGGACGACTCGTCCTCCCGCTGGCTCAGCCACAAGATCCTCGATCCCGGCAACCCGGACGCGGCGCGGTTGCGCGCCGGCATCCACGCGTTCGTGGAGCACGAGCGGGACAACGGGTCGGACGTGCGGCTGAGTTACTACGAGCCGTCGCTGCCGCTGGAGGGCCTCGCCCGTGACCTCGGCGTGCCCCGGGACCAGTTCGACGCGGCCTGGATCCCGCTGGGCACCAAGTGCGCCGGGCGCGCGCTGCTCGCCGAGGCGGGCCTCGCCGTCCCGGCGGGCACCGGGCTGTGCCGCTCAACGGTCGAACTCGCGCGGGGCGTCGCCGGGCTGGTGCGGGCGGGGTACCCCCGGGTGGTGCTCAAGCTGGACAGTACGGCCTACGGCGGCGGCCTCGGCAACGCGGTGCTCGACGTGAGCGGTCTGGACCCGGAGCGGGAGGCCGGTCTCGTCGAGCGGATCCACGCCGAGCTGCCGCACGCCGTCCTGGTCGACGCGAAGATCAGCTGGCGGGAGTTCAGCGCGATGATCGCGGAGTCCGGCGCGATCGCGGAGGAGTGGGTCGAGGACGACGGGCTCGCCAGCCCCAGCTTCCAGGGCCGGATCACCCCGGACGGCACGGTGGAGGCCGTCTCCACGCACGACCAGGTGCTGATCACCGGCGGCCAGGTCTACGCGGGCTGCTCCTTCCCGGCCGACGCCGCCTACCGGGCCGTGATCACCGGCCTCGGTGTGCGGGTCGGCCGGGCACTGCGGGAGCGGGGGCTGCGGGGCGGCGACTACGGGGTGGACTTCCTCGTCACCGGCCCGCGCTCGGACCCGCGCGTGCTGGGCTGCGAACTGAATCTGCGGGCGACGGGCACCAAGCACCCGTTCACCACGGTGACGGGCCTGCTGGGCATCTCCCCCACCGCGGACGGGCGCCTGGTCCTCGCCGACGGCACGGAGCGCGTGTACGAGGCGTCGGACGCGCTGACGGACCCGCGCTTCACGGGCCTGCGCCCGGGCCGGCTGATCGACGCGGTCACCGGCTCACCGCTCGGCTACGACCCCGCGCTCGGCACCGGCGTCGTGCTGCACATGATGAGCGCGGTGGTCGACTACGGGAAGTTCGGCGCGGTCTGCGTCGGCCGCGACCGGGCCGAGGCCGCGCGACTGATGCGGGACCTGCGCGATCTCGTCACCGGCCTTCCCCGGTGAACCCGCCGCGGCGGCGGGTGCGGCGAGGAGCCCGAGCAGGGCGGCGGCTCCCAGGGTCATGACGGCAACACGGCGCATACAGGACCTCTTATCCGGTCATGTGCTTGGATGCATCACTCGCGCTACGAGTGCCCCAGCGCTCGCCGCGCCATGCGGGGTTTCACCCGGATGTGGTGACGGTGAACTGCCGTCGCATTCCCCCCCACACACACGACGGGGGCACGGCCTCGCAGCTCCACGGCGCAGCCCGGCGGTGAGGGGTGCGCGCCGACCGCGCCCCATGCCTCTTCCCGCCGGATGGCACCCGGTGCCAGACTGCGGGAATGATCAAGCGATGGGTCAAGTACACCGACCACGCCTGGAGTTGCCTCGGTGGCGACCCGGCGCTCACGGACGCCGTCGAGTACGGCGGCCCCGCCGGAACCCTGCCGGCACGGCTCCCCGTGCGGGAACTGGCGCGGTCCACCGTCGCGGTGTGCGCGCTGGCCGCCGCGGAGCTGGAGACGGTGCGGCGGGGCGGCGGGGCGCTGCCCGTGGTGCGGGTGGACGACGGGGCGGTGGCCACCGCGTTCGTCAGCGAGCGGCACCTGCGCGTCGACGGGCGCGCCCCCATCATCTTCGCCCCGCTCTCCCGCTTCTGGCGCACCGCCGACGGCTGGCTGCGCACGCACGCGAACTATCCGCACCACCGCGCCCGCCTGCTGGCGGCCCTGAAGCTCGCCGACGACAGCGACCCGGC
>NZ_JBFAPH010000248.1:0-9277 GCF_040675635.1 Streptomyces sp. NPDC049577 | reverse complement strand
GCCACGGCCGTGGCGGCGAGCGCGGCGCCGGTGGCGAGCCATGCGGCGCCGGTGCTGCCGTGGAACATCGCGGCTCCGGCGCACAGCGGGCCGAGCAGGGCGCCCAGCATCTGGGCGGCCGTCAGCCGGCCGTAGTCGCGCTCCAGCCGGGCCGGCTCGGTGGCCGGCTCGGGGGGAGGTGGCGCGGCCAGGGTGGTGCGCAGGCCGGTGCCGGTCAGCGCGCTGCCGGCCATGACCAGGGCGTCCGCGGCGGCCAGGCCCCACCACGGGGTGAGGACGGCGAAGCCCAGACAGCCGGAGGTCTGCAGGAGCGTGCCGAGCAGCGTCACCAGGGCGGGGCGGAGGCGGTGTCCCCAGCGGCCGGCCGCGAGCTGGGCCAGGGCACCGCCCGCGGCGGCCGCGGTCATCACCAGCCCGATCCGCTCCTCCCGGACCTGCCGGTCCAGGAGGAGGAGCGTCTCGGCGGAGAAGAGCCCGAGCTGGCCGAGCCGGGCGAGGAGGGCCGTGGCCAGGACCGGGGACGGCGGTCTCACCGCGTGGCCGCGGCGTCCGTGGCCATGGCCTCGGCCAGGCTGCGGGGTCGCAGGTCCGTCCAGTGCTCCCCGATGTAGTCGAGGCAGTCCTGGCGGGAGCCCTCCGGGCGGGCGACCGTCCAGCCGGCCGGGACCTCCACGAAGGCGGGCCACAGGGAGTGCTGGTGCTCGTCGTTGACGAGGACGAGGTAGCCGCTGCCGGGGTTCTCGAAGGGGCTGTTCATGGCGGGTCTCTCCTTGATTCGGTCAGGAGTTCGGTCAGGGGTACGGTCAGTCGTGGGGTCGGGGCGGGTCAGGCGAGGTGGCGGGCGAGGGCACGCGGCGTGGGCCTGTCGAAGACCGCGCGGACCGGGAAGTGTTCGTCGAGCCCGAGGGCCCGGATGCGGCCGGCGAGCCGCAGGGCTCGCGGGGAGTCGCCGCCGCAGGCGAAGAAGTCGTCGTCGGGCCCGGCCCGTTCGACGTCCAGGACCTCGGCGAAGAGGGCACAGAGGGTGTCCACGGGCCCCTCGCCCGCCGGTGTCCCGCCGTCCGTGAAGCCGGTCAGCAGCGCGCGCAGCCGGGCCGCCGTGCGTTCGGCGGTGTGCCGGTCGAACAGGTCGGGGCGGTAGCTCAGTTGCAGGTACAGCCGTTCGCCGGGCACGCCCATGAGGCTCATCGGGTAGTGGTAGGCGTCCCGGCCTTCGAGCCGGTCCAGGCGCACCCCGCCCGCGCGCACCTCGCCGGAGTCCGCCGGGTAGTTCTCGAAGACCGTCGAGGTGTCGAAGACGGGGGCTCCGCCGGCCAGCGCGTGGACGGCGGCGAGGCCGAGGTGGTGGTGCGGGGCGAGGGCGGACTGCTCGTCCTGAATCCGGGCGAGCAGCCGGTCGAGCGGCTCGGCCGCATCCAGCCGTACCCGCACCGGGACGGTGTTGATGAACAGGCCGACGGCGGACTCGACGCCGGGCAGCTCCGGGGGGCGCAGGGAGACCGTGGCGCCGAAGACCACGTCCTGCCGCCCGGTGGCCTCGGCGAGCAGCATGGCCCAGGCGCCCTGCATCAGGGTGTTGAGGGTGAGCCGGTGCGCTCGGGCCAGGCCTTCGAGTGCGGCGGTCTCCTCCTCGGTGAGCTCCACCGCGATCCGTTCGGGCAGCAGGGGTGTGCCCGCCCTGGCGGCCGCGGGGGCCAGCAGGGTCGGTCCGTCGAGCCCGTCGAGCGCCTCCCGCCAGGCCTTCTCGGCGGCGCCCCGGTCCTGGGCGGCCTGCCAGGCGAGGTGGTCCCGGAGGGTGGCGGCGGTCAGAGCCCGCGTCCGGCGGGTGCCGCCGTTCTCCCGGGCGGCGTACAGGTCGAGCAGGTCGCGCAGGACGAGGGGCATCGACCAGCCGTCGAGCACGAGGTGATGGACGGTCAGTACGAGGGTGTGCCGTTCCTCGGTCTGCCGGACGAGGGCGAAACGGATCAGGGGCGGTTCGGTCACGTCGAAGCGGCGGAGCCGGTCGGCGGCCAGGAGGTCCGTGAGGCGCGCCTCCCGGGCGTCGGGGCCGAGGGCCCGCAGGTCGTGCTCGGTCCAGGGCGGCTCCACATCCCGCAGGACCGTCTGCGCGGGTGTTCCGGAGGACAGCGAGGTGAAGGCGGTGCGCAGGGGCTCGTGGCGGCGGACGAGCTCGGAGCAGGCGGTGCGGAGGGCGTCCCGGTCGAGGGTGCCGGCCAGGCCGAGGGTCAGCTGGACGTTGTAGACGTCGGTGGTGTCCTCGTCGTAGAGGGCGTGGAAGAGCAGTCCCTCCTGGAGCGGGGAGAGCGGCAGGACGTCGGTGAGGGTGCGGCCGGCCCAGCGCCGTTCGAGGGCGTCGACCTCGTCCTGGTCCAGCCGCTCGCCCGCGATGGTGACGATGCCGAGGTCACAGGGGGTGTGGCCGCCGGCGCCGGGGCGGGCGGCGTGGGCAACGAGCGCCCGCAGGGCGCGGAACCAGGTCCCGGCCAGCTCGCGCACCCGGTCCTCGTCGAACAGCTCGCCCGGCCAGGACCAGTGCGCGACCAGGTGCGGTCCGCCGGGGCGGTCCTCGGTGGCGGCGTTGAGGTCCAGGGCGTGCGGCAGCGGCATCGCGTCGTCGGCCGGGGCGGGGACGGCGTCGGTCTCGGCGGCGAACTCCCAGTCGGCCGTGTGTCCGACGGGGAACCGGCCCAGGTAGTTGAAGCCGATCTGGGCGGCGGGCCCGGCCGCGAGCAGGGGCGCGGTGTCGCGGTTGAGGTGGCGCAGCAGCCCGTAGCCGATGCCCTTGCCGGGGACCGCGCGCAGCTGTTCCTTGACGGTCTTGACCGCGCGGCCGAGCTGCGGCCCGCCCGCCCACACCTCCTCCCAGTCGCTCGCGTGCGCGTCGAGACGTACGGGGTAGAGGCTGGTGAACCAGCCGACCGCGCGGGAGAGGTCGAGTCCGGGGGCGATCTCCTCGCGGCCGTGGCCCTCCAGGTCGACGAGGATCCCGCCCGGGCCGTGGTCCCGGCGCCAGTGGGCGACCGCCAGCGCGAGGGCGGTCAGCAGGATGTCGTCGACGCCGGCGTGGAACGCCTCGGGGACGGCGGTCAGCAGTGCGGCGGTCTCCTCGGTGGGCAGGGTGAGGGTCACCTCCCGGCGGGTGGCGTAGACGTCGCGGGCCGGGTCGAGCGGGCGTCCGGCCAGGAGCGGCTCGCCGGCGTCCAGGGCCTTTTGCCACCAGGCCAGTTCCGCGGTGCGGGCGGGATCGTGGGCGGCGTCGGCGAGCCGCCGCGACCAGGTGCGCAGGGAGGTCGGCACCGGGTCGAGGGCGCCGCTCGCGGGCTGTCCGGCGGTGGCCGCCCGCCACGCCGCGGCGAGGTCGGGGAGCAGGATCCGCCAGGAGACGCCGTCCACGGCGAGGTGGTGCACCATGAGGAGCAGCCGTCCGGGCTCCGCGTCGCCCCGGTCGAGCCAGACGGCGCGGACCATGCGGCCGGCCCGGGGGTCGAGCCCGCGCCGGGCGTCCGTGGCGGCTTCGGCGACGGCGTCCCGCAGCGCGTGGCCGTCCGGCACCGGGCGGCGGGTGAGGCAGTCGGCCGCCCGTACGGCACCGCGGGAGGCGGCTTCCAGCGCCCAGTCGCCGTCGTCGTGGACGGTGAGCTTCAGGCGCAGCGCGTCATGCCGGTCGAGGAGGGCCTGGAGCGCCTCGGTGAGGTGTTCCTCGCGGAGGGCGGCCGGTACCTGGATGAGCATGGACTGGTTGAAGCCGTCGACGGGTCCGCCCTGTTCGCGCAGCCAGTGGGTGATGGGGCCGGGGACGACCGGCCCGGTGCCGGCGTCGTCGGGCTCGGCCGCGGGCGCGCCGGCGGCCGTGGTGGTGGCCGCCGCGGCGAGCGCGGCCACCGTGCGGTGGACGAACACGTCCCGGGGTGTGATGACCAGCCCGGCGCGGCGGGCGCGGGCGACGAGCTGGATGGAGAGGATCGAGTCGCCGCCGAGTTCGAAGAAGCCGTCGTCGGGGCCGACTCCGGGGACGCCCAGGACCTCGGCGAAGAGCGCGCACAGCGTCTCCTCGGCCGGGCCGTCGGCGGCCCGGCCGTCGCGCGCGGCGGTGAAGGCGGGGGCGGGCAGGGCGCGCCGGTCGAGCTTTCCGCTGAGGGACAGGGGGAGGGCGTCCAGCGGTACGAAGGCCTGCGGCACCATGTGCTCGGGCAGGCCGGCGGCGCAGTGGGCGCGCAGGTCCTCGGCGTCGAACGGGGCGTGGTCCGCCGGGACGACGTAGGCGACCAGTTGTTTGGTGCCCGGCCGGTCCTCGCGGACCACGACCGCGGGCGTGTGCACGGCCGGGTGGCGGGCCAGGACGGATTCGATCTCGCCGAGCTCGATCCGGAAGCCCCGGAGCTTGATCTGGTCGTCGGCCCGGCCCAGGAAGACCAGTTCGCCGTCGCCGGTCCACCGCACGATGTCGCCGGTGCGGTACATGCGCGTTCCGGCCGGTCCGAAGGGGTCGGCGACGAAGCGCTCGGCGGTCAGGCCGGGCCGCCCGTGGTAGCCGTGCGCGAGCTGGACGCCGGCCAGGTGGAGCTCGCCGGGCGCCCCGGCGGGCACGGGCCGCAGTCCCGCGTCGAGGACGTACACGCGGGTGTTGTCGACGGGGCGGCCGATGGGCACCGACACGGTGTCCGCGCCGCGCCGGCTGCGGCGGTGGGTGACGTCGACGGACGCCTCGGTGGGGCCGTAGAGATTGTGGAGCTCGGTGCCGGTCCCGTCGAAGAGGTCGTGGAAGCGGTCCGCCAGCGCGGTGGGGAGCGCCTCGCCGCTGCAGATGACCCGGCGCAGTCCGGTGCAGGCGGCGGCTGCCGGCGTGCGCAGGAACGACTCCAGCATGGACGGCACGAAGTGCAGCGTGGTGACGCCCTCGCGGCGGACGAGCTCCGCCAGGTAGTCGGGGTCCTTGTGGCCCTCGGGCCGGGCGATGACCAGGGTGGCGCCGGTGATGAGCGGCCAGAAGAATTCCCAGACCGATACGTCGAAGCTGGACGGGGTCTTCTGCAGCACCCGGTCGTCCGCGGTCAGTCCGTAGGCGGACTGCATCCACAGCAGGCGGTTGGCGATGCCCTCGTGCGGGACGAGTACGCCCTTGGGCCGGCCGGTGGAGCCCGAGGTGTAGATCATGTAGGCGGGCTGGCGCGGGTCGACGGGCGGCAGTTCGCCCGTGCCGGCCGTCCTTTCCGCCTCGCGGGCGAGCCGGTCGTAGGACTCGGGGGTCACGACGAGGGCGGGGCCGGCGTCGTCGAGCATGTACCGCACCCGGTCGGCCGGGTAGTCCGGGTCGACCGGCAGATACGCGGCCCCCGCCTTGTGGACGGCGTGGAGGGTGATCAGCAGGTCGAGGGAGCGGGGCAGCGCGACGGCGACGAGGCGGCAGGGGCCGGCGCCGTGGGCCCGCAGGGCGTGGGCCAGGCGTGTGGCGCGGTCGTCGAGTTCGGCGTAGGTCAGGGTCTCGCCCTCGAAGACCAGGGCGGTGGCGTCGGGGGTGCGGGCGGCCTGGGCGGCGAAGAGGGCGGGCAGGGTGGTGGCCGGGTGCGGGACGGCCGGGCCGGTGCCGTGGGCGAGGAGCTCGGCGTGCTCGTCGGGGTCCAGGACGTCCAGGCGGCCGCAGGGCCGTTCGGGGGTGGTGACGACAGCGCGCAGCAGCCGTTCGAGCCGCCGGGCCAGCCGCTCGACGGCCGGCCGGTCGTAGACGTCGGCGCGGTGGGCGAGGTCGAGGCGCAGCTGCCGGCCGGGGACGGCGAGGAGGCTGAGCGGGTAGTGCATGGTGCCGGTGGTGGCGGTGTCCTCCAGGAGGGCGACGCGCAGCCCGCCGAAGGCCCGTTCCACGTCGTCGTGGTCGAAGGGGGCGTTCTCGAAGACGACGGCGGTGTCGAACAGTTCCGCCAGTCCCGTGAGCCTGCGGACGGCGGCGAGGCCGAGGTGGTGGTGCGGGGTGAGGGCGGACTGCTCGTCCTGGATCCGGGCGAGCAGGCGCTCCAGCGGCTCGGCCGCATCCAGCCGGACCCGCACCGGGACGGTGTTGATGAACAGGCCGACGGTCTCCTCGACGCCGGGCAGCTCGGGCGGCCGGCCCGAGACGGTCGCGCCGAAGACCACGTCCTGCCGCCCGGTGAGCTGGGCGAGCAGCAGCGCCCAGGAGCCCTGGACGAGGGTGTTGAGCGTCAGTCCGCGGGAGCGGGCGAAGCGGCCCAGCTCCGCGGTGAGGTCCTCGGGCAGGCGCACCACGAGGCGCTGCGGGAAGGCGGACTCGCGCGGTGTACCGGAGGGCGCCACGAGGGTGGGCTCCTCCAGCCCGTCGAGGGCCTGCCGCCAGGCGTCCTCGGCCGCGTCCCGGTCCTGGGCGGCCAGCCAGGCGAGGTGGCCGCGGAAGGAGGGGGCGGGGGCCATGCCGTCGCCCTGGCCGGCCCGCTCGTAGAGCTCGAACAGGTCGCGCAGGACCAGCGGGAGCGACCAGCCGTCGAGCAGGATGTGGTGGTTGGTCAGGAGGAGGACGTGCCGTTCGGCCGCCGTGCGCAGCAGCAGGAAGCGGACGAGCGGAGGGGCCGCGAGGTTGAAGCGTCGCGTCAGATCCTCGGCGGTGATGCGGTCCAGCTCGGTGCGCTGCTGCGGCGCGGGCAGGTGGCTCAGATCGGTTTCCGTGAACAGGAGGTCGGCGGTGCGCGGCACGATCTGGACGGCCTGGCCGGTCTTGCGCTGGAGGAAGCCGGCCCGCAGGGCGGGGTGCCGGTCGAGCAGGGCGCGGCAGGCGGCCTTCAGGGCGGGGACGTCCAGCGGGCCGGTCAGTTCCAGGGCGGTCTGGACGGTGTAGACGTCGGTGCCCTCGTCGTAGAGGGCGTGGAAGAGCATGCCCTCCTGCAAGGGGGTCAGCGGCAGCACGTCGAGGTCGTGCCGGCCTGCCGCCGCGGGGCGCGGCGCGGGGTTCACTGCTGCGGTCACTTGGTCAACTCCCATTCGGCCACGAGCTCGTCCAGTTCGTCCGCGTCCAGCGACAGCGGGGGCAGGCCGTGCTCCCCCGGCGCTCCGGCGGCCTCCGGCTCCAGCTCGCGCGCGGCCTCGGCGAGGGCGGCGGCGGTCTTGTGCGCGAACACGTCCCGGGCGGTGAGGACCAGCCCGGCCTTGCGGGCCCGCGTCACGAGGCGGACCGAGAGGATCGAGTCGCCGCCGAGGGCGAAGAAGCTCTCGTCGGCGCCGATGCCTTCGACGCCCAGGACCTCGCCGAAGAGGGCGCACAGCAGTTCCTCGCGCGGCGTGGCGGGCGGGCGGCCGTCGCCGGCGACGGCGAAGCGGGGTGCGGGCAGGGCCCGGCGGTCGACCTTGCCGTTGCGGGTCAGGGGCAGGGCCGGCAGCGGCACGAAGGCCGCCGGTATCTGGTACTCCGCCAGCAGGGGGGCCAGATGGGCGCGGAGTTCCTCCGCGGCGGGGGCGGCGGTGCCGGCCGGCGGCACCACGTAGGCGGCCAGCCGTTTGACGCCGGGCCGGTCCTCTCGGGCCGTCACGCAGCACTGGGCGACGGCGGGGTGCCGGGCCAGCGCGGCCTCGATCTCGCCGGGTTCGACGCGGAAGCCGCGGATCTTGATCTGGTCGTCGGCGCGGCCGAGGAAGACCAGTTCCCCGCCGGCCGTCCAGCGCACCAGGTCGCCGGTGCGGTACATCCGCTCGCCCGGGGCACCGAACGGGTCTGCGACGAATCGTTCCGCCGTCGCCTCCGGCCGGTTCAGGTAGCCGTGCGCCAGTCCCGCGCCGGCCAGGTGCAGTTCACCGGCCACGCCGGGCGGCACCGGGCGCAGCGCGCTGTCGAGGACGTAGGCGCGCATGCCGTCCAGCGGCCGGCCGATGGGCACGGTGGCGGGCACCTCGTCCGTGGTGCGCATGATGTGCCGGGCGGCGAAGACGGTGGTCTCGGTGGGCCCGTAGCCGTCGGCGACCACGATGCCCGGGCAGGCGGCCATGACCTTGCGGACGGCCTCGGCGGGGACGACGTCGCCGCCCGCCCACACCTGGTGCAGTCCGGCGAAGCTGTGCGGCGACTCCTCGGCCAGCAGCCGGAAGAGGCCGGCCGTCAGCCACAGGGCGGTGACCTTGTGGGTGGCGACGATCCGTTCCAGGGCGGGGCCGTCGAGCTCGCCGGGCGGGGCGAGGACGACGCGGCCGCCGGCGAGCAGCGGCACCCACATCTCGTAGGTGGCGGCGTCGAAGGCCTGCGTCGAGTGCTGGAGGACGCAGCGGTGGGCGGGGCTGCGGAAGGCACTGTCGCCGGCGAGGTCGAGGACCGCGCGGTGGGGGACGCCGACCGCCTTGGGCTCGCCGGTGGAGCCGGAGGTGAACAGGACGTAGGCGAGCTGTTCGGGATGGGCCGCCGGAAGGGGGCCGGCGGGCCGCGGGGCAGGCTCGCAGGGCTCGTCCACGACCAGGAGGCGTTCGGGCCCCAGGGTGCCGGCCACCTCCCGCGAGGCCCGGTCGGTGAGCAGGATCCGCGCGTCGGTGCTCCGCGTCATGGCGCGCAGCCGGTCGGCGGGGGAACGGGCGTCGAGCGGCATGTAGGCGCTGCCCGCCTTGAGGACGGCCAGCAGCGAGACGATCAGTTCGGGCGAGCGTTCCTGGAGCACGGCGACCCGTTCGCCGGGGCGCAGACCGAGGGTGAGCAGCCGGTGGGCCAGCTCGTCGGCGCGGGCGTCGAGTTCGGCGTAGGTGAGCGTCCGCTCGCCGGCGGCCAGGGCGACGGCACCGGGGGTGCGGGCCGCCTGGGCGGCGAAGCGCCCGTGGACGGTGGCGTGCGCGTCGGGTGCCTCGGCCGCGTTCCATTCCCGGATCACCAGCTCGCGCTCCTCGGCGGAGAGCAGGTCGAGGGCGGCGAGCGGGGTGTGGGGAGCGGCGGCGAAGGCCGCCAGGAACCGGGCCGTCCGTTCGACGACGGCGGTGGCGGTGGCGCGGTCCACCGTGTCGGGCCGGTGGGCGAGGCGGAGGGTGAGCCGCTCCCCCGGCTCGGCGATCAGGGTGAGCGGGTAGTGGGTGGCGCCGTAGCTGTCGACGGTGCGGACGGCCGGCCCGGCGCCGGCGTGGCCGGGGGCGGACTCGCCGCCGCCGGGGTGGTTCTCGAAGACGGTGGAGGTGTCGAAGAGCCGGTCGAGACCGGTGAGTCTGCGGATGGCGGCGAGGCCGAGGTGGTGGTGCGGGGTGAGGGCGGACTGCTCGTCCTGGATCCGGGCGAGCAGGCGCTCCAGCGGCTCGGCCGCATCCAGCC
>NZ_JBFAPH010000247.1:0-9301 GCF_040675635.1 Streptomyces sp. NPDC049577 | reverse complement strand
CTGCCCGGGCGGCAGCTCGCTCACGTGCTGGGTGAGCAGGAGGTGCAGCCAGCTCAGCCGGTCCGGGCCGGTGACGGTGACGACCCCGCGGTGCGGGACGGGGACGCGCTGGGCCTGACGGCCGGGGACGCCACCGTCGGGGCGCGGTCCGGGGACGCCGACAGGAGGAGCGAGCCCTTCGGCGTGAGGGCGACCGGTGAGACCGGTGAGACCGACGGCGGCGCCGTCGGGGAGGCGGAGGCCGGATGCGGGCCCGATGCGGAGGCCGATGCATGGGCAGAAGCCGACGCGGACGCGGACGTGGCCGTTGATGCGGATGTGGAAGGCCGGTGGGAGGGGCGCGCGGAGGCGTGGGCCGTCCCCTTCGGGTGCGTGGTGGAGGTCCTCGGTTTCGCCTTCGGTGCCGGAAGGATCTGGGCGTGCGGCGGCGGGGCCTGTGCTTCCTCGACCCGGGCGGGGGAGTGGCCCACCAGGGCGTAGCCGATGACGGCCCCGGCCGCGGCGAGCACTCCGGCCACGAGGGCGACCTTGGCGCCCAGCCCGACCCCGGCGCCGACCTTGGCCCCGACGGCGGAACCACCGCCCGACGGCGGCTTCGAGGACGGCTTCGAGGAGGGCTTCGAGGAGGGCTTCGAAGACGGGCTCGAAGGCGAACGTGAGGACGAGCGCGAGGACGACCGCGATGCCGGGCGGGAGCTCTGTTTCGGCGCGGAGGACCGATTGGGGCCGGTGGACGCGGGTGGGCGCACGGGCGCGGGCGTACTCACCGCGATCGCCGCGCCCTCCATCGCCCTCGTCGCGTACTCGGTGGCGAGCCAGCCGATGACCGCAGTCGGCAGCAGCGCGCGCAGCTGCTCGTTGACCTGGGCGACCTCGAGCGCCGCCCGGCGGCAGCGCGCGCAATCCTCCAGGTGCTTGCGCATGCCGCGTTCGGCGCGCGTCCGCAGCCGGCCGCGCGCATAGGCGCCGAGCCGGTCGGCGTAGCGGGCGCAGTCGCCGCCGGAGGTGAGCGAGGCGCTGACGTGAGCCTGCAAATACGCCTGCTTGAGCCCCTCGCGGGCACGGTGCGCCAGCACGGCCGTCGCGTTGGCGGTCAGACCGAGCAGGGGTGCGACGTCACTGGGCGACTCGTCCTCGACGGTCGTGTGCCACAGGACCGTCTGCCACCGCTCGGGCAGGCTGCGGAAGGCCTGGACGGCCAGGGACTGCTCCGCCTCGTGCATGGCCCGGACGTCCGCGCCGAGGTCGAGCGTGTCGTCCTCGGGCGCCCTGAAGGAGCGGGACGCCGACCCGGCGAAGACGGCGAAGTCCTCGACCAGCTGCTCGCGTCGGGCCGTCGTGGCCCAGGCCGCCGCGACCCGCCGCACGGTGGTCAGCAGATAGGCGCGGACCGCGGAGTCCGGGCCGGCCCCGGAACGCACCGCCTGCAGGGTGCTGGTGAAGACCTCGTTGGTGAGGTCCTCGGCGGTGTGCTTGTCGCGACAGCACTTCCGGGCGTAGCGCCGGACCGCGTCGGCGTGCCGCCGGTAGAGCTCCTCGTACGCGTCGTCCTGACCGGCGCGCATGCGCTCGACCAACTCGATGTCGGAGGGCGGGAGATCTACGTCCGCCTCCGTCGGGTCGAGAAGGGGGGACGGGACCTCGCCACCGGCCGAACCGCCGGCACCGGTCAAAGCACCGGCCCCGGCACGGGCGTCGGACCCGGCGTCCGCGTCGGCGCGTGCGAGCACGCCCTCGCGCGGCGAGACCGGCACCAGCGCGCCCCCACCGGGCGGCGCCGAAGCGCCGTCGGCGGAGGGCGCGCCCGTTACGCCGCCCGGCGGATCGTCGGACTCCTCGCCCTCCTCGCCGCCCGGCAGTTCCCGGCCAGCCGACCGGCCCGCGAACGGTCTGGTCCGCTCGTCCTGATCCTCGTCCCGCCCGTCAACGCCCATAGCGGTGGCTCCCGTACATGCCCGCATAGCCCAATACCGGGCAAGCGTCGCACAAAGGACCACGCCAAGGTCGTCACCCGAACGGCAACCACTCGTCCGGGTAGGTTCGTACGCCGGACCATGAGTGGTCACCCGTTCGGGGAAAACTCTCCTGTCGGAGACGACGGGACGAGCGGCCCCACCGCCTACGCGGGCCGGGAGCGGAGACCCTCCAGCAGGATGTCGAGCAGCCGGGAGGACGCCGCCGCCTGCTGCGCCGCGTCGGGCAGCGAGGGCGCGGCCGTCGCTATCACCAGCAGCACATCGGCGACCGTGACGTCCGGCCGCAGCTCACCCGCCGCGCGAGCCCGGTCGACGAGCCGGCCGACGACCTCCAGCAGCGCCGTCGCGCCCGCGTCGTCCCGCTCCTCGGCCCGGTCGGGACGCTGCTCGACCAGGCGCAGCTCGTGCAGCTGACCGCCGGTGACACCCGGCTGACGCTGCTGCGGGACCCGCGCCTGGGGCTGCGCCGCCGCCTGGACGGACGGCACCCGCTCCGCCGGGACGGCCTGGACGGGCTGCCCCGGCTCCGGCTCGACGCCGACCCGCAGCACCTGCGGCGGCAGCAGCCGCCCCGCGCCCGAGGCCACCGACATGCGCAGGAACCGGGAGAGCGCCGACCACGGCTCCTCCTCCTGCCCCAGCGCCGTCCGCGCCTGCTCGGTCAGCCGGGCGGTCTCCTCCTCGGCTATCCGCCGGACCAGCACGTCCTTGCTCGGGAAGCGCCGGTACACCGTGCCGACACCCACTCGGGCGCGGCGCGCCACGTCCTCCATCGGCGCTCCGTACCCCAGCTCGCCGAAGACCTCGCGCGCCGCGCGCAGCACGTGCTCGAGATTGCGTTGGGCGTCCACCCGAAGCGGCGTGTTACGCGCGCCGGCGCTGTCGGCGGTCGTGGCGACAGCTGTGGACGCAGACCAATGAGAGCCTTGAATGCTCATGTGTTCCCCCGGTTATGACGTCTCCCCCCGGAGACTCCCCGCCCTGACTGCCGGGGCATGTCTCGACACCCCGACGGAGTACGAACATAGTTGAGCCCAGGTCAAGAAAGAAGAGGGTAGTTCCGCACAGCCCACCCCCAATCGGAGCAGACCCCCGTTCCGGCTTGATTCTGCACCACGCCACCACCCCCGTACATCCCCTCTGACCTGCACGGCTGCCATGCCGAAAGACCCTTTCGGCATGGAGGGATCAGCTCCGCCGCCGGTCATACTTTTCATACGGTCCTGTGGACAAACTTCGACGCCCGGTGCCTCATGGGAAGAAGCTGTGCATGGCCGGGGACTCCCCGGGCACCCGAGCCCGAAGACGCCCGAGGGCCGGGCCGTTTCGCGAGGGCTCGCGATGACGCGAGGAGGGGCCTTGGAGAAGGAACCGGCGCGCATTCTGATCGTCGGCGGCGGCTACGTCGGGATGTACACGGCGCTGCGTCTCCAGCGGGAGCTCAAACGCCACGAGGCGGTGGTCATGGTGCTCGATCCCGAGCCCTACATGACCTACCAGCCCTTCCTGCCGGAGGCCGCGGCCGGCTCCATCTCGCCGCGCCACGTCGTCGTCCCGCTCCGCCGCGTCCTGGGCCGCTGCGAGGTCGTCGTCGGCGAGGCCACCGCCATCGACCACGCCAAGCGCACGGCCAGGGTGAAGACGCTCGCCACGGAGGAGGAGGGCACCGGCCCCATCGAAGTGCACTACGACGAGCTGGTCCTCGCCCCCGGCTCCATCTCCCGCACCCTGCCCATCCCCGGCCTCGCCGACTACGGCATCGGCTTCAAGACCGTCGAGGAGGCCATCGGCCTGCGCAACCACGTCCTGGAGCAGCTGGACATCGCCTCCTCCACCCGCGACCCCGAGGTACGCGACGCCGCGCTCACCTTCGTCTTCGTCGGCGGCGGCTACGCCGGCGTGGAGGCCCTGGCCGAGCTGGAGGACATGGCCCGCTACGCCGCGCGGTACTACCACAACCTGGAGCCCGACGATCTGAAGTTCATCCTCGTCGAGGCCACCGGCCGCATCCTCCCGGAAGTCGGCGAGGAGATGGGCCGGTACACCGTCCGCGTGCTGCGCGGGCGCAACATCGACGTCCGGCTGGACACCAGCCTGAAGTCCTGCGAGAACCGCGTCGCCGTCCTCAGCGACGGCTCCCGCTTCCCGACGCGAACGCTCGTATGGACGGCGGGCGTCAAGCCGCATCCCATCCTCGACGCGACGGACCTGCCGCTGAACGAGCGCGGCCGGCTCAAGTGCACCGCCGAGCTCCGCGTCGACGGCGTGGAGCACGCCTGGGCCGCCGGAGACGCCGCCGCCGTACCGGATCTGACGGCGGATGAGGAAGGCAAGGAGTGCGCCCCCAACGCCCAGCACGCCGTCCGCCAGGCCAAGGTTCTCGCGCACAACGTCGTCTCCGCGCTGCGCGAGCGCCCACTGAAGGAGTACCGCCACAAATACGTCGGCTCCGTCGCGTCCCTCGGCCTGCACAAGGGCGTCGCCCAGGTCTACGGGCAGAAGCTCAAGGGCTACCCCGCCTGGTTCATGCACCGCGCCTACCACCTGAGCCGGGTGCCCACCTTCAACCGCAAGGCCCGCATCCTCGCCGAATGGGCGCTCGGGGGCCTCTTCAAACGGGAGATCGTCTCGCTCGGCTCGCTGGAACACCCCCGTGCCGAATTCGAACTCGCGGCAGGTACCGGACGCCACCCCGAAGCGAGTTGACGCAGGTCGCAGGGGTAGTGCGGCAACCGGAACGCGCCTGTGGCGTCCGACATCTGACGGATGTCAGCCCGGTCGGCCACACTGGACGTGTGACCATGGGTGGGCTCGTATCCGCGAAGAGCAAAAATCGTGAGGATCCGGACGTTTGCTGCACTCTCCCGGGGGCCGGCCCCCGCACCGCACACCGCGCCCCCGCGCCGGGCGCGCGGCACCGCCACCCCTCGTCGCCGAGCTGATCCGGAACGACTCCGCGAGGTAATCCTCAGTGAACTTCACCCGCTGGAGCGCCCGGCTCCCCGGAACGCAGCGCCGAGCCGCGGCGCGCGCCGACCGCACGGTCACGCCACAGGCCCCGACGGCCGCCACACCCGCCGGAGCCGGCACCGGCGCCACACCCGCCGGAGCCGGCGCCGCCGCCGGCTCCGTGCCCGCCGCCCGCGCCGAGACCGCTCCGCACACCCGGCCCGCCCCCGGCGCGGCCCCCGTCCCCGCCCTGGACGGCTTCTCCGTCCACGACATCCTGGGCACAGTCCCCGCCCTGGTCACCGTCGTCTACGGCCCGGACCACCGCATCGCCTACGTCAACGACGCCTACACCGCGCTCTTCGGCCCCCGCACCCCCGGCGCCCCCGCCCGCGAAGCCCTCCCCGAGCTCGCCGAACTCGGCCTGCTCCCCCTGATGGACCAGGTACTGCGCAGCGGCAAACCCCGCACGGTCAAATGCCGCCGCGTCACCGGCGCCGAAGCCCCCGCGCTCACCGCACGCCCGGCCGAGCCCGACGCCCGCCCCCGCTCCGGCTACTACACCTTCACCTGCTCCCCGATCGACGTCGGAACGGCCCCCGCCACCGGCCCCGCCGCCCGGGGAGGCCTCGCCGACGGAGACGACCGGCGCGGCGTCCTCGTCTTCGCGGCCGACGTCACCGACCAGGTCGAGGCCGCCGAGCGCCTGCGCGCCAGCGAACGCCGCCAGCGCGAAGCCGCCGTCACCCTCCAGCGCAGCCTGCTCCCCCAGGAGCTCGAACAGCCCGACGACCTGCGCGTCGCCGCCACCTACCAGCCCGGCGGCCGCGACACCGCCGTCGGCGGCGACTGGTACGACGTCATCACCCTCGGCGCCGGCCGCACCGCCCTCGTCATCGGAGACGTCATGGGCCGCGGCGTCCGGGCAGCCGCCGTCATGGGTCAGCTCCGCACCGCCGTCCGCGCCTACGCCCGGCTGGACCTCCCGCCGCACGAGGTCCTCCAGCTCCTCGACGGCCTCGCCGCCGAGATCGACGCCACCCAGATCGCCACCTGCGTCTACGCCGTCCACGACCCCAACGAGGGCCGGCTCGTCTACGCCAGCGCGGGCCATCTGCCGATCCTCGTGCGCGACCCCGACGGCACCGTTCGCCGCGCGGCCGAACCGACCGGCCCGCCGCTCGGCACCGGCGGCTGGCTCCACGCCTCGGGGAGCATGCCCCTCGGCCCCGGAGCCAGCGCCGTCCTCTACACCGACGGCCTCGTCGAACGCCGCGACGCCGACATCGACGAGGGCGTCGACGCCCTTGAACGCGCGTTCGCCGGCGCCACCGGATCGCCCCAGGTCATGTGTGACCGCCTCATCCGCGCCCTCGGCATCACCGACGGCCACGACGACGACGTCGCCCTGCTCGTCCTCCAGCACCCCGCCCGCACCGGCCACGACGCCGAGCTCTTCCACAACGCCGCGCTCGAACTTCTCGGCGGCGTCGAGGCCGCGCCCCGCGCCCGGGCCTTCGCCTCGGGCGTCCTGGCGAGCTGGAGATTTCCCACGGACCTGCGGGATCTCGGCGTCCTCGCCACCAGCGAGCTCGTCGCCAATTCCCTCCAGCACGGCACGCCCCCGATGCGGCTGCGGCTGCGCCGCACGGACCGCCGTCTGATCATCGAGGTCACCGACGGCGACGACCACCTGCCGCGCCGCCGCCGCGCCGAGCCGGTGGACGAGGCCGGACGCGGCATCTCGATCATCGCCACCATCGCCTCGTCCTGGGGCTCCCGCCGCACCCCGGGCGGGGGCAAGGCGGTCTGGTGCGAATTCGCCCTCCCGGCGGGACAGCACTGAGAGCGGGACGGCACTGAGAGCGGGACAGCACTGAGACAGGGCGGCCGCGGCACGGACCCTCGGACCGCTGCGGCCCCCGGGGCCGCCTGCCCCCCGGGCCGAGGGTCAGGCGGCGACGGGGACGCGGTGCTCGCCCGTCGTCTCGCCGGACGCCATCGAACCGGCGCCGCCGGCCGTCCGCTCGGGCCGCCGCGCGGCGGCCCGCAGCAGCGGGTTGTCCTGCGCGGGCGTGAGCCGACGGCCCAGCCGCAGTGCCAGCACCGAGATCGCGACCGAGCAGATGATCAGCGAACCGATATAGGTGACGTGCATCCCGGCACCGACCAGCAGACCGCCAACCGTCGGGCCGACCGCCATCGCCAGCTGCTTGACCAGCGCGAACGCGGAGTTGTACTGGCCCACCAGCCGCGCCGGAGCCAGGTCCGCCACGAGCGGGGCCACCGTCGGCGACAGCATCGACTCACCGAGCCCGAACAGCGCGTACGTCGAGATCAGCAGCGCAGTGGCGACACCGTGCGCCCCCGGGACGAGCCCCGAGATGCCCGCGGCGATCCACGCCACCGTCCAGATGACACCGACCAGCGCGATGATCCGGCTGCGGCGACGTCCCTCGACCAGCTTGAGGACCAGGAACTGCGCCACGACGATCGCCGCGGTGTTCGCCGCGAGCGCCATGCCCAGGGTGGCCGGGGATATCCGAGTGACCTCGACGGCGAAGGCCGCCAGCCCCGCCTCGAACTGTCCGTAGCAGGCGAAGAACATCACGAAGCCCAGCAGCGACAGCCGCACCATGGCCCCGTCGGCCAGCAGGCTCCGCCAGGCGCCCTTGGCCGGCTCGGCGGACGGCACCGGGTCGGTGACCTTGGGAGCGCGCGGCAGCCGGACGGTCGCCACGGTCGCACCCAGAACCAGGAACATCACGGCCTCGATGGCGAAGAGCCGGACGAAGCTCGACGGGTTGGAGGTGTCCACCAGCTGGCCGCCGAGCAGACCGCCGACGCCGAGACCGAGGTTGTTCAGGAAGAACTGCATCGCGAACGCCCGCGAGCGGGTGGTCGGCGTCGAGCACCACACGATCATCGTGGCCAGCGAGGGCTGGATCACCGCGATGCCCGCACCGAGCGCGGCACCGGCCGCGACGGCCGGCAGCCGGGCCTCGGAGAGCCCCAGTCCCATGGAACCGACGGCGGCGCAGACCGTACCCGCGATGGCGACGGGCAGCGGACCCCGACGGTCGATCACCCGACCGACGAAGGGCAGCACGATCAGCGCGGCCACGGCGAACGTCGTCAGCACGAGTCCTGCCGTGCCCGCGCCGAGACCCCGCACCTGCGCCACATAGACGAACAGGAACGGGACCGTGAAGCCGTTGCCGAACGCGCTCAGCGCGTTGCCCAGCTGGATCCGGCGCAGCGCGGCGCCCATCGCGGTGGTCACACTCACCTACCTAGGTCGAGGGGTCGTACGGGTGGGAGAAGCTTCCAGAGTCCAGCCCTGAAGACTTCAATAGTAAAGTTCGAAGCTAAAGAGTACACGCCGAAGGGCTTTAGTGCCAATCTTTCGTGCCATACTTCCGGGCATGGCTGACACCCCCGGCTCGGCCGAGCCGAGCCTCGAAGAACAGATCGCCGCCTACCAGCGCGAGTTCCAGGACCTCGACCCGCAGGTGGAGAAGGTCGTCTCGGCTCTCAGCCGCCTCAACCGGCGCATGAACGTCGCCTACGGCCGCCAGACCGCGGAGCTCGGCATCAGCAACGCCGAGTGGGAGGTACTCAAGGCACTGGTCCTCGCCGGCGACCCCTACCGCCTGGGCCCGGGCGACCTGGCCAAGCGGCTGGGACTGACCCCGGCCGCCATGACCCACCGCATCGACCGGATGGTCGCCGAAGGCCTCGTCACCCGCGAGCGGGACGAGAGCAACCGCGTACGGGTGATCGTCGGCCTCACGGAGGAAGGCCGCGGCAAGTGGCAGGAGGCCATGCGCCGGGCCACGGTCTTCGAGGAGGACCTGCTCCAGGACCTCACCGCGGACGAGCGCGGCCGCCTCGGCGAGATGCTGACCCGGCTGCTGCGCCGCGTCGAAGAGGCCCAGCCGGACGCCGGCGGACGGCTGAGCGACCTCGACTGACCCCGCTGATCCGGGGGTTGACACGGGTCCTCTGGATCCGTAGTGTTCTCCGAGTTGCCACGGAGCCGTAACGGTTCCCGGCAGCCACTCACGCCGCACCGGCGGCATCCACTACTGCACGGCCCCCCTGAACGGGATGGATTTCGGCATGCCGAAATTCCGGAACGGACTTCGATTAGGAGTCGCCGGGGAAATCCGCTAAAGTAGTGATCACGCCGGAAGGCGCGAAAAACCCCGCTCCAACAGGGGGCCGGAAACGGAATCCGAACCGGAAACGGAACGGAAAACGGATCTGGTAAGGTTGGAAACACCGAAGGGAAGCGCCCGGAGGAAAGCCCGAAAGGGTGAGTACGAAGGAAGCGTCCGTTCCTTGAGAACTCAACAGCGTGCCAAAAGTCAACG
>NZ_JBFAPH010000246.1:0-9305 GCF_040675635.1 Streptomyces sp. NPDC049577 | reverse complement strand
CCACTGTGGCTGCCGAGCGGGTGCCCGTCCTCCACCTGGACACTCACCGGATCAGCCAGCAGCAGCCTCTGTGCCGCACTGGCGGAAGGCTGCCCCGCCGCCCGGGATGAGCGTCCCGCCGATCTCCACGGGCTCGACCGTGAACCGGTACGTCGGCGCCTCGATCGAGCCGTCGTAGCGGAGCATCTCCTCGACGGCGTTGTCCAGGAGACCGAAGTCGGCGCGGAGATCCGCCAGTTGCCCGGGGTGGCGCAGCAGTGCCAGGACGCCGTTGGAGATGAGGTTGACGGTCGTCTCGTGGCCGGCCACCAGCAGCAGCCAGGCCATGCCGAGGAGTTCCTCGGGGGAGAGCCGGTCGCCGTCCTCGTCGGTGGTGCGGATGAGGGCGCTGAGCAGGTCCGGGCCGGGCCGCTCGCGCTTGGCGGCGACGAGCCCGGCGAGATAGCCGGCGACCTCCGCGGCGTTCTCCCGCTTGCGCTGCGGCGGGGCGGCGCCGATGGAGATGTTGGACCAGGTGCGGAAGGCCTCGCGGTCCAGTTCCGGAACGCCGAGAAGCTCGCAGATGACGGTGATGGGCAGCGGGAAGGACAGGGCGTCGACGAGGTCGGCGCGCCGGTCCGGGGCAGCCAGCATGCGCTCCAGCAGGTCGTCGGTGATGCGCTGCACCTGTGGCGCCATCGACTCGACGCGGCGCGGGGTGAACTCCTTGGTGACGAGCCTGCGCAGCCGGCTGTGCTGCGGCGGGTCGCTGACGAGCATGTGCGGCCCGGAGGCGACGCTGGACAGGGCGATGCCGGGCGAGGCGGACGCCCACTCCTTCGACAGCCGCGCGTCGTTGAGCGTGGCCCGCAGCTCGTCGTAGCCGAGGACCAGCCAGCACTCGGCGCCCTCCGGCATCCGCGCCCGGTGCACCGGACCCTGCTCGCGCAGCCGCGCGTAGACCCGGTACGGATCCCGGGCGAACTCCTGGCCCATGGCCGCCAGATCGACGATGCCCCCGGTCGTGATGCCCATGGCCGAACCCCCCTGTTCCTCGCACTTCCCGGACACTGCCCCGGTCTGCCCGCAGCGACCAACACCCTAGCCGTCAGGGCATAGGAGCGGGATCGACCTCCGCGAGCCGGGCCAGCAGCTCGCCGACGCGCTTGGCCACCGAGTCGCGGTCGCCGTCGGAGAGTTCCGCGCCGAGGCCGCAGGCCACGGCACCGGCGGCGACCCACTCGGGAGCCGCGTCGACGGAGATGCCGCCACTGGGCACCAGGGCGGCCTGCGGCAGTTCGGCGCGGACCTCGGCCAGCCAGCCGGGCCGGCGGTCGGCACCCGGGAAGACCTTGACCGCGTCGGAGCCCAGCTCCAGGGCGTGCACCAGCTCGGTCGGCGTGGCGACGCCGGGGAACACGGGGACGCCGTACCGGTGGGCGGTGCGGACCACCTCCGGGTCCAGGGTCGGGGAGGCGAGGAAGCGGGCCCCCGCGTCGACGGCGAGCCGGGCGGAGGCGGCGTCCAGCACGGTGCCCGCCCCGATGACGGCCTCGTCCCCCACCTCGCGGATGAGGGTGGTGATGGCCTCCAGGGCGAACGGCGTGGTGAGCGATATCTCCAGGCTGGTGATCCCGGCGGACAGCAGGGTGCCCGCCGTCTCCGCGGCCTGGTCGTAACTGCCGCCGCGCACGACGGCCAGGACGCGTTGCGCCAGTGCGGCTCGGGTGATCTCCCAGCGGTACACGGCAGTTCGCCGCCCTTCTCGGATGCGGGGGTACTACCGAAGACGGTAGCGGCGGCCGCCGACAATCGGCCCCGAAGGAGCGGCGCCGGGCGCGCGAAGGCGCGTAATGGAGTGCCCTCCTGTACTCACGCGCCCCTCCCATTCACCCGCATCCCGGGCAAATGACGACACGTCAGTGCCCATCCCGAGGACCCCACGCCTCGGGCCCCGCCGTCGCTGGGAGCGACGACGGGGCCCGGGAGGTGCGTCAGATGCGGTTGGTCGGCGGGTCGGCGGGGCGGCGGGTCAGCGGCTCAGCAGGAGAAGTCGACGCGGTCGAACGTCGCGTAGTGGTCGGCCGTGTAGTAGTCCTCGCGGGTCTGCTGACCGGTGATGATGCGGCGCGTGCCGCGCGTCGGCGCGCCCGGCGTGATGACGGTGTACTCGTGGTAGTAGCCGCTGCGCTGCTTCGGCAGCACCCCTTCGCGGTTGGAGAAGACGATGCCGTCCCGGTCATACGGGAACGGGCCGCCCTGCTCGATGAGGCGGATCGTGTCGTGGGCCTGCGAGGGCAGGTTCGAGTAACAGATGTCGCCGGTGACCTTCATGTGGCCGGCCGTGGGCGCGGCCACCGGGGCCGCGACCGGGGTCGCGGCGATGGCGGGGGTGCCCAGCAGGAGCGTCGAGGTCAGCGCGGCGAGCGCGCCGAAGCGCGCGAGACGGTGGGGGGTTGTCATGTTCCCAGCATGACGCGCGTAGCGTATGTCATGTCAACGCCAATCCATCAAAGTTTCCCGGGCGTTCATCACAGCGGCGGTAAGTGACTTCCCCTTGACTTTTGCCTCATAGGCAAAACTTTTGCCCTTGGGGTACGGGCGGGCCTATACCGGAGTCATGGATGACGAAGTGCCCGCCGTCGCACCCCGGCTGCGGGAACACCGCCGTGGCTCCGGGCTCACCCTGGAGGCCGCGGCCGCCCGGGTCGGGCTCTCGCCCGCCCATCTGTCCCGGCTGGAGACCGGCCGGCGCACCCCGTCGCTGCCGATGCTGCTGTCGCTGGCCCGCACCTACGGTACGACGGTCTCCGACCTGCTGGGCGAGGTCCCCGAGGGCGCCGACCCCATCGTGCGGGCCGAGCGCATGGAGGCGCAGGACGCCGGCGGCTGGACGTACTGGCGCGCCGGGGGCTCCGGGCGTGCCATGCAGGCGCTGCGGCTGCACGTGCCCACGGGCCGCGAGGGCCAGGAGGCGCTCGTCCGGGTGCACCCGGGCGAGGAGTGGCTGTACGTCACCGGGGGCCGGCTGCGGCTGACGCTCGGCGAGGCCGTCCACGTGCTCGGCCCCGGTGACGCCGCCCATTTCGACTCCCTCACGCCGCACCGCATCGCGGCCGAGTCGAGCGGGGGAGCGGACCTGCTGTTCGTCCACACGCTGATGCAGAGCGGCGTGGCCGGGCTGTGCCTCGGCGACTCCGCGCGGAACCGGAGGGGAATGCCATGAGCACGCACACCGACCGCGACGCCAGGACCTTCGACGAGGAGGACCGGGCCCCGATGGGCATGACGGTCCGGGTCTTCATCTACCTCGTCGCCGTCCACTTCATCGTCGCCTTCTTCTTCCTCATCTTCTATCTGGCCGGGGCGAAGTGAGCGCGGCACCGCCCCGCCGCGCGCCCCGCCGCGTACGCTTGTGATCCATGCGCACCGCCCAGGAAGTGCTCGCCGACGCGGCACGGGAGCTCGCCCCGGACACGGCCGCCAATCGCGTCGTCCCCCGGCTCGCCACGGGCCAGGCGCCGCCCGAGGTCATCGCCGCCTTCACCCTGGAACAGCACCACATCCTCGGCAGCGACCGCCGCAGCTTCCGCCACATCGCGGAGCGGTCCGCCGGCCGGCCCGCCGTCACCGCGTTCTTCGACTCCCTCGTGGAGGGGGAGAACGCGGCCCTGGGCCTGCTCGGCGATCTGACGGAGGCCTGCGGCCTGACCGACGAGGCCGTCCGGTCGTACGAGCCGCGGGCCGGCTGCCAGGTGTATCCGGCCTACGTCGCCTGGATGGCCCTGGGTGCCGAGCCGACGGACGTGGTGGTCACCCTCACGGCCAACTTCGCCGCCTGGGGCACGTACTGCGCCGTCGTCGGCCACGCCCTGCGCACGCACTACGGCTTCGACGACCGCGCCTGCGCGTTCTTCGACTTCTTCGCCACGCCCTCGCCCGAGGGCGACCGGATCGCCATGGCCGCCGTCCAGTGCGGCCTGGACGACGGCACCCTCACCGAATCCCTGGCCCACCGCTACGGACGCCTGCTGCTCGCCTACGAGTTGATGTTCTGGGACGGCCTGGCCGTAGAGTGACGGCATGGCGAGCGACCCCGCACCGACCTACCGCCCCGCACGCCCCGGCGAGCACGAGGCCGCCGACGCGCTCGACAACTCCTTCACCACCACGACCGTGCTCCGCGTGACGGCGGACGAGGACGGCTTCCGGCTGCACGAGACGCCGGTCTCCCCGCCGCTGCGCAAGGTCTTCCCCGACGAGCCCGACGAACCGGCCGGGCCGGCCGGCCCCGAGGGCGCGGAGCTCGTCGTCGCCGAGCTGGACGGGGAGGTGCGCGGTGCCGTCACCACCGTGTACGAGTCCTGGAACCGCCGCCTGGTGATCGCCGACCTGCGGGTCGCCCCCGGCCACCGGGGCCGGGGCATCGGCCGGGGCCTGATGGACCGCGCCCTGGCGCGCGGCCGGGCGGTCGGCGCGCGCACCGCCTGGCTGGAGGTCAGCAACGTCAACGCCCCGGCGGTGCGGGCCTACCGGCGGATGGGTTTCACCGTGTGCGGCCTCGACACCACGCTCTACACCGGCACTCCGGCCGAGGGTGAGCTGGCCCTGTTCATGGCCCGCCCGCTCGGCCCCGCCGCGGGCGCCCCGCCCGTCACCCCCGTCACCGGCTCAGGGCCGGTCGCCGGGCGCCCTCCTCGGTGAGGGTGCCGTGGGCGCGCAGGCGGGCTATGCCGCCGTCCGGGTGGATGTCGATCCGCAGGTGCGTCGCGGCCGGGGCGCCGGCCAGCGGGAAGCGGTGCCGGCTGTCGGGCTGGAGGCGGGTGCGGGGCAGCAGTTCGGTCCAGCCGGCGGTGTGGTCGGCGGGGTCGGCGCCGGTGGTCGCGTCGAGGACGGACAGACAGGCCCAGCCGGCCGCGTTGCCCAGGTAGCAGGCGGTGTCGATCTCGACGGCGCGCAGCACGCACCGGCCGGTGAGCCGGATACGCACCCAGTCGTGCCCCGCATCGCGGCGCCGCCGGGTCTCCCAGCCCTCGTCCATCCGCCGGGAGCGGCCGGGGCCGATCATATTGACGGCCGAGGAGAAGAAGCGGTCGGAGGCGTCCTCGACGTGGCCGCCGTTCTCCAGGGCGGCGAGGTCGAAGACGCCGAGGGCCGCGAGCCACTCCGGGTCGGGCACGGCCTCGCCGTGCACGCGCAGCCTGGCGATGCCCCCGTCGGGGTACTGGCGCAGCCGCAGGTGGGTGACGGGCTCGGGTACGTCCACGGCGAAGCCGTTCGCGGCGTGGCCGCCCACCGGCGTGCGCGGCACGAGCGGCAGCCACTTCACGTCCCCGCCCAGCAGTTCCTCCGGTGACGGCGTGCCGGGCACGTGGGCGCCCTCGACGCCGACCGCCTGCGGGTGGTTGCCCCGGAAGTGCGCGGTGTCGACGACGACGCCGCGGACCACGCCGGGCACGCCGAGGCGTATCAGGGCCCAGTCGTGGTCGTCGGCGGACGGATGCGGTTCCGCGGCGTCCGGGCCGCGCCGGCGGCGGGTCTCCCAGCCGTCCATGACCTTGCCCTTGTGCCCGAAGTGCCCGGGGTCGAACCGGGCGGGGCCGGGGACGAGCAGGTTCTCCCGGTCGGCGAAGAACTCGTCGCTGGCGGCGATCACGGCCCCGCCCAGGCCCCGGTCGGCGAGGTCGGGCAGGGCGGTGAAGGGGAGGTCGGCGGTGCGGTAGTCGGCGTACGGGTCGCCGCCCGGGTAGGGGCGGGCGGCGCCGGAGAACGAGGTGCTCACGCTCATCTGCGCTCCAGGAGTCGGCCGGTGGGTCCGGTGAGGGGGACACCGTGCTCGGCGATCTTGCGGCCGCGCAGCCAGGTGGCTCGTACGACGCCGTGCAGGGTGCGCCCCGCGTAGGCGGTGACGGGGTTGCGGTGGTGGAGGGCGGCCGGATCGACGGTGAAGGTCTCGTCGGGGGCGAGGACGGCGAAGTCGGCGTCGCGTCCGGCCTCGATGGCGCCCTTGTGGCCGAGTCCGGCGAGGGCGGCGGGGGCCGTGGCCATCCAGCGGGCCACGTCGGCCGGGGTATGGCCGCGGCGCCGGGCCTCGGTCCAGACGGCCGGCAGGCCCAGCTGGAGGGAGGAGATGCCGCCCCAGGCCGCCCCGAAGTCGGGGACCTTGAGGTCGGTGGTGCAGGGCGAGTGGTCGGAGACGACGCAGTCGAGGGTCCCGTCGGCGAGCGCCGCCCAGAGCCGGTCCCGGTTGCCCGCCTCGCGGATGGGCGGGCAGCACTTGAACTCGGTCGCCCCGTCGGGGACTTCCTCGGCGGCCAGGGTCAGGAAGTGCGGACAGGTCTCGGCGGTGACCGGCAGTCCCTCGGCCCGGGCGGCGGCGATCACCGGCAGCGCGCCGCAGGAGGACAGGTGCAGCACGTGCACGCGCGTGCCCCGGCGGCGCACGACGTCGACGAGCGCGGCCACGGCCGCGTCCTCGGCCGCCCCGGGCCGGGAGGCGAGGAAGCCGGCGTAGCGCGGGCCCGCCGCCGGCGGGGCGGCGGCCAGGTGCCCGGGGTCCTCGGCGTGCACGATGAGCAGTCCGCCGAGCCGGGCGACCTCGGCCGCCACGGCGTCCAGGTCGTGCCGGGTCAGGTGCGGGAACTCCGGTACGCCCGAGGGCGACAGGAACGACTTGAAGCCGAAGACGCCGGCCGCGTGCAACGGGCCCAGCTCCGGCAGGTTGTCCGGCAGCGCACCGCCCCAGAAGCCGACGTCGGTGTGGACGGCGGCCCGGGCGGCGTCCTGTTTGATCCGCAGATGTCCGACCGTGGTCGTGGGCGGCAGGCTGTTGAGCGGCATGTCGACCAGGGTGGTGACGCCCCCGGCGGCCGCCGCCAGGGTCGCGGTGCGAAAGCCCTCCCACTCGCTGCGCCCCGGGTCGTTGATGTGCACATGGGTGTCCACGAGCCCCGGGAGCAGCATGTCGTCGCCCAGGTCCTCGACGACCGTCCCGGGCGGGGCCGCGGTCCCGTACGGCAGGACGGCCTCGATCCGTCCGCCGGTGACCGCGACGGAGGCGGCGCGTACGCCCTCCGGCGTCACGACCCGCGTCGAGCTCAGCACCAGCCGCACCCCGCACCCCCAGCACGAAAACTTCAACGTTCTGTTGAACGGCGCTGCCCGCAGTCTTCTGTCGTGTCACGGACCCGTCAACCCCCCGGAGGGACCGGGCCCGCCTGCCCGGCCGCCGGCCCCGCCACGGCCGGTAGGCTGCTCCCACCCTCATCCCGGAAGGACCCACCGTGCCCTCGCCCGCCGAGCCCCGAACCGCCGCGTCCACCGGAGGCGTTCAGTCCCTGGAGCGCGCCTTCGACCTGCTGGAGCGGATGGCCGACGCGGGCGGAGAGGTCGGGCTCAGCGAGCTGTCGGCGAGCAGCGGGCTGCCCCTGCCGACGATCCACCGCCTGATGCGCACGCTCGTGGCCTGCGGCTACGTACGCCAGCAGCCCAACCGGCGCTACGCGCTCGGCCCCCGGCTGATCCGGCTCGGCGAGAGCGCCTCCCGGCTCCTGGGCACCTGGGCCCGCCCCTACCTCGCGCGCCTGGTCGAGGAGACCGGCGAGACGGCGAACATGGCCCTGCTCGACGGCGACGAGGTCGTCTACGTCGCGCAGGTGCCGTCGCGGCACTCGATGCGCATGTTCACCGAGGTCGGGCGGCGCGTGCTGCCGCACACCACCGGCGTCGGCAAGGCGCTCCTCGCGCAGACCCCCGACGCGGAGGTGCGCGCGCTGCTCGCCCGCACGGGCATGCCGGCGGTCACGGACCGGACCATCACCACGGCCGAAGGCTTCCTGGCCGAGCTCGTCCGCGTCCGCGAGTCCGGCTACGCGGTCGACGACAACGAACAGGAGATCGGTGTCCGCTGCCTCGCCGTCCCGGTGCCGGACGCGCCGACGTCGGCGGCCATCTCGATCTCCGGTCCGGCGGGCCGTGTGACGGAGGAGGCGACGGAGCGGATCGTGCCGGTGCTGAAGGAAGTGGCGGAGCAGCTGAGCGCCGCGCTGGCGAGCGTGGCGCCGTAACCGGGAGCCGCCCGGCCGTCTCTCGCGCCATGTCCGGACAACCGGACCTCCGGACTACCAGTCATACCGCCCCGCCGATACGCTCGGCCCCGTGGCGACGAAGCACCAACCCCTCCAGTTCACCCTCGACCGCACCAGCCCCGTGCCGCTCTACTTCCAGCTGGCGCAGCAGCTGGAGGCCGCCGTCGAGCAGGGCAGGCTCGCCCCCGGCAGTCTGCTCGGCAACGAGATCGAGCTGGCCGGCCGGCTGGGGCTGTCCCGGCCGACCGTGCGGCAGGCCATCCAGTCGCTCGTCGACAAGGGGCTGCTCGTACGCCGCCGCGGAGTGGGCACCCAGGTCGTCCACAGCCAGGTCAGACGGCCCCTGGAGCTGAGCAGCCTCTACGACGACCTCCAGGCGGCGGGCCAGAAGCCGGCCACCCGCGTGCTGCGGCAGTCCGCCGAGCCCGCCGACGCGCGGGTCGCGGCCGCGCTCGGCGTCCCGGAGGGGACCGAGGTGGTGCTGGTCGAGCGGCTGCGGCTGGCGCACGGGGAGCCCGTGGCGCGGCTGCGCAACCATCTGCCGGCCGGTCTCCTCGACCTCTCCGGCGACCCGCTGGCCGAGACCGGGCTGTACCGGTTGATGCGCATGGCCGGCCTCACCCTGCACAGCGCCCGCCAGACCATCGGCGCCCGCGCCGCCACCGCCGAGGAGGGCGCGCTGCTGGGCGAGCCGGAGGGCGCACCGCTGCTGACGATGGAGCGGACGACGTTCGACGACACGGGCCGCGCGGTGGAATTCGGATCCCACCTCTACCGGGCCTCCCGCTACTCCTTCGACTTCCAGCTGCTGGCGCGCCCGTGACCCGACCGGCCCCCGGCGGCCGTCAGAATGTTCGGACAAAGTATTGACTCCGTGTGGCGCCCGCCACTAGAACTCCACCAACCCGTCGAAGCCCCGCCCGACAGCGGTGACGCATGGTGACGGATACTTGGGCGGTTGGGCCCGCGCGATCGGGGTCCGGCCGCACCGTGACAGACAGTGGAAGGGCAAGTCCTCGTGGCAAGGGTTCGGACAGGCGTACGTGCAGTGAGCGCCGTGCTGGCAGCGGTGCTCGGCGCCACACTGGCGGGGTGCAGCAGCACGGGCGGCAAGCGCGCCGAGGAGCGGGCCGCCGCGCAGGCGGCCGAGGGGCGCGCCGCGGTGAACACCCCCAAGTGGACCTTCGCGATGGTCACCCACTCGGGCGACGGCGACAACTTCTGGGACATCGTCCAGAA
>NZ_JBFAPH010000245.1:0-9312 GCF_040675635.1 Streptomyces sp. NPDC049577 | reverse complement strand
CGGACGGATGTGCCCCGAGGGGACCCGTTGCCGTAACCTCGGAGGCCGGAGCCCGCCGATCTCGGGACCATGATTCATACCTTGGGGTTGCTCGCCAGATGACTGCCATTTCGCTGGGAATGCCGTCCGTTCCGACCAAGCTCGCCGACCGCAGGGTCAGCCGCAAGATCCAGGTCGGTTCCGTGGCCGTCGGCGGGGACGCCCCGGTCTCCGTGCAGTCGATGACCACCACCCGCACCTCGGACATCGGCGCCACCCTCCAGCAGATCGCCGAGCTGACCGCCTCCGGCTGCCAGATCGTCCGCGTGGCCTGCCCCACCCAGGACGACGCCGACGCGCTCAAGATCATCGCCGCGAAGTCGCAGATCCCGGTCATCGCGGACATCCACTTCCAGCCGAAGTACGTCTTCGCCGCCATCGACGCCGGCTGCGCGGCCGTCCGGGTCAACCCGGGCAACATCAAGCAGTTCGACGACAAGGTCAAGGAGATCGCGAAGGCCGCCTCCGAGGCCGGCACCCCGATCCGCATCGGCGTCAACGCCGGCTCCCTGGACCGCCGCCTGCTGGAGAAGTACGGCAAGGCCACCCCCGAGGCGCTCGTCGAATCCGCCCTGTGGGAGGCGTCCCTCTTCGAGGAGCACGGCTTCCGCGACATCAAGATCTCGGTCAAGCACAACGACCCGGTCGTCATGGTCAACGCCTACCGCCAGCTGGCCGCCCAGTGCGACTACCCGCTGCACCTCGGCGTCACCGAGGCCGGCCCCGCCTTCCAGGGCACCATCAAGTCCGCCGTGGCCTTCGGCGCCCTGCTCTCCGAGGGCATCGGCGACACCATCCGCGTCTCCCTCTCCGCGCCGCCGGCCGAAGAGGTCAAGGTCGGCATCCAGATCCTGGAGTCCCTCGGCCTGCGCCAGCGCCGCCTCGAGATCGTCTCCTGCCCCTCCTGCGGCCGCGCCCAGGTCGACGTCTACAAGCTCGCCGACCAGGTCACCGCCGGCCTGGAGGGCATGGAGGTCCCGCTGCGCGTCGCCGTCATGGGCTGCGTCGTCAACGGCCCGGGCGAGGCCCGCGAGGCCGACCTCGGCGTCGCCTCCGGCAACGGCAAGGGCCAGATCTTCGTCAAGGGCGAGGTCATCAAGACCGTCCCCGAGTCGAAGATCGTGGAGACCCTCATCGAGGAGGCCATGAAGCTCGCCGAGCAGATGCAGCAGGACGGCGTCGCCTCGGGCGAGCCCAGCGTCAGCGTCGCCGGCTGACACCCCGCACCGCCGCCGCCCCGCCCCCGCCCGGGGGCGGGGCGGCGCCGTTCCCGGCCTCCGCGCGGTATCCGCCCCACGGGCGGATACGGGCACAGGACGGGAGGTACAGTGCCAGGACCCACAACCTCCGGCCCTCTGACGGTGAGGCGATCCGACACGTGCTGACGACGACCACCACCAAGGTCCTGGAGCCCGGCGAGCTCGGCGCCGCCCTCGCCGTCCTCGACCGCGAGCCCGTCGCCAACGCCTTCGTCGCCGCCCGCGTGAAGATCGCCGGCCTGGACCCCTGGCGGCTCGGCGGCGAGATGTGGGGCTGGTACGCGGGCGGCCGTCTGGAATCGCTCTGCTACGCCGGCGCCAACCTCGTCCCCATCTGCGCCGGCCCCGAGGCCGTCCGCGCCTTCGCCGACCGCGCCCGTCGCGCCGGCCGCCGCTGTTCCTCCATCGTGGGCCCCGCCGGTGCCACCGCCGAACTGTGGTCCCTCCTCGAACCCCACTGGGGCCCCGCCCGCGAGGTCCGCGCCCACCAGCCCCTCATGGTCGCCCGCGCCATGCCGGAGGGCATCGAGCCCGACCCGCTCGTCCGCCGCATCCGCAAGGACGAGATGGAGACGATCATGCCGGCGTGCGTGGCCATGTTCACCGAGGAGGTCGGCGTCTCCCCGCTCGCCGGCGACGGCGGACTGCTCTACCAGGCCCGCGTCGCCGAGCTCGTCGGCTCCGGCCGTTCCTTCGCCCGGATCGAGGACGGCCGCGTCGTCTTCAAGGCCGAGATCGGCGCCGCCACGGACCGCGCCTGCCAGATCCAGGGCGTCTGGGTCGCCCCCGAACACCGCGGCCGCGGCCTGTCCGTGACCGGTATGGCGGCCGTCCTGCGCTACGCCCTCACCGAGGTCTCCCCGGTCGTCAGCCTCTACGTGAACGACTACAACACCGCCGCCCGGGCCGCCTACCGCCGCGTCGGCTTCCGGGAAGTCGGCGCATTCATGAGCGTCCTCTTCTGACGGCACCGGCCCGGCCGTACGGACAGGTAGCCTCCGGGCATGGATGACATCACGGTCGGACCGCTCGACCTCGCCGCGCGGGTGGACGACGCGCTGGCCGTGCAGGCGCTCGCCTTCGGACTCACCCAGGACGAGGTCAACGTCCGGCGCCACATCGTGCTGCGCCACCTCACCAGCCCGGGCGCCCGCGCCCTCGGCGCGACCACGCCCGAGGGCCGCCTCGTCGGCTTCGTCTACGGGATGCCGAACGACCGCACCCACTGGTGGTCCACCGTCGTCGAGCCCTATCTGCGCGCCAACGGGCACGAGGGCTGGCTCGACGACTCCTTCGTGATCACCGAGCTCCATGTCCACCCCGACTTCCAGAACCGCCGCATCGGCCGCGGCCTCATCACGACGATCACCGACGCCGCCGAGGAGCCGCGCTCGATCCTCTCGGCCATCGACACGGAGAGCCCGGCCCGGGCCCTCTACCGCAAGCTGGGCTACCGCGACCTGGCACGGAACGTCGTCTTTCCGAGCGCGCCGCGGCCGTATGCGGTGATGGGGGCGCCGCTGCCCTTGCGGGGTTGACCTTGTTCGGCCGGGGGTCCGGGGGACTCCCGCTGCGCGACTAATTCGGTGGGTCCCCGGCCGCCGCCCCGCTAACCTCCTGGCCAATCCCTCCCGACCCCGCCGGAGAACACGATGGCTCACGTCCAGCGCATGTCCACAACCCTGCTCAAGACACTGCGCGAGGACCCGGCCGACGCCGAGACCGCCAGCCACCGGCTGCTGGTCCGCGCCGGATACGTCCGCCGCAGCTCCGCCGGCGTGTGGACCTGGCTGCCGCTCGGCAAGAAGGTGCTGGACAACGTCATCCGCGTCGTCCGCGAGGAGATGGACGCCATCGGCGGCCAGGAGGTCCTGCTGCCCGCGCTGCTGCCCCGCGAGCCCTACGAGGCCAGCGGCCGCTGGGAGGAGTACGGCGACCTGCTGTTCCGGCTGCGCGACCGCAAGGGCGCCGAGTATCTGCTCGGCCCCACCCACGAGGAGATCTTCACGCTCACGGTCAAGGACCAGTGCGCGTCCTACAAGGACCTCCCCGTGATCCTCTACCAGATCCAGACGAAGTACCGGGACGAGGCGCGGCCGCGCTCCGGCGTGCTGCGCGGGCGCGAGTTCCAGATGAAGGACTCCTACTCCTTCGATACCACGGACGAGGGCCTCGCCGAGTCGTACGCGCGGCACCGCGCCGCCTACCGGCGGATCTTCGAACGGCTCGGCATGGACCACCGGATCGTCTCCGCCGTCTCCGGGGCGATGGGCGGCTCGCGCTCCGAGGAGTTCCTGGCCCCCGCGGCCGCCGGCGAGGACACGTTCGTCGACTGCCCGCAGTGCGACTACGCGGCCAACACCGAGGCCGTGACGACCGTGGTCGCCCCCGCCGACCCCTCGGCCCACGGGCCGCTGGAGGAGCTGGACACCCCCGGCACCCCCACCATCGAGACGCTCGCCCGGCACCTGGGCGTGCCGGCCTCGGCCACCCTGAAGAACCTCCTCGTCAAGATCGACGGCAAGCTCACGGCCGTCGGCGTGCCGGGCGACCGGGAGGTCGACCTCGGCAAGCTGGCCGAGCACCTGGCCCCCGCGGTGGTCGAGCTGGTGACCGCCGAGGACTTCGCGGACCGGCCCGAGCTCGTCCGCGGCTACGTCGGCCCGCAGGGCCTCGCCCTGCCGTACATCGCCGACCCCCGCGTGGCCCCCGGCACGGCGTGGATCACGGGCGCGAACAAGCCTGACACCCACGCCCGGAACGTCGTCTGCGGACGGGACTTCACCGTCGACCGCCATCTCGACGTGGTCGTCGTCGAGCCCGGTGACCCCTGCCCGCGCTGCGGGGCGGGCCTGGAGATCGGCCGGGCCATCGAGATCGGCCACATCTTCCAGCTGGGCCGCAAGTACGCGGACGTCTTCGGCCTCGACGTGCTCGGCCCCGAGGGCAAGCCGGTCCGCGTCACCATGGGCTCCTACGGCATCGGCGTCTCCCGCGTGGTCGCTGCCCTCGCCGAGCAGACCCACGACGAGGCGGGCCTGTGCTGGCCCCGCGAGGTCGCCCCCGCCGACGTCCACGTCGTCGCCGCCGGCAAGGCCCTCCAGACCGAGCTGGCGGCGGACCTGGCGGAGCGGCTCGCCGCCGAGGGCGTCCGCGTCCTCCTCGACGACCGCGCGGGCGTCTCCCCGGGCGCGAAGTTCGCCGACGCGGAACTCATCGGCGTCCCCACGATCCTGATCGTCGGTCGAGGGGCCCCGGAAGGCCGGGTCGAACTCAAGGACCGCCGCACGGGCACGCGCGAAGACCTCCCCGTCGCGGAGGCACTCCACCGCCTGACGGTGCGTCAAGAGGCGTGACGGGAGCCCTTTTCCGCCACACCGGCCGGGAGAGGGGCGCCGCCGCCACGGCGCGGGGCATGTTGCCCCGCACGTCTCGTTCCGCCGCGGCGGTGCCCGGCCACAGTGGTGGTGTCCGGCGGTCTTCACCGGCCGTCAGCGGCGGCCCCGGGCCGGAGGCTGTCCGGCACCGCCGGGCTGCGCGGTCTGGGCCGGCCGCCGTTGCGGCGGGGATGAGGGGCGGGGCCGGGGCACGGGGCGGTTGCCCCGCACAGCCTTTCCGCCGCCGCGGTGCTCGGCGGTACGGGCCCGGGCCGGAGGCCGTCCGGCGTTGGCGCCCTACAGCGACGTCGCGAATTCCAGGAGGAGTTCACCCGCCGGCCGAGCGCCCAGCGACACCGTGTGGAGGCCCGCCTCCGTGGCGCGGAAGACGGACCATGCCCGCAGGCGGTCGGGGTCGACGTCGAGGGAGTCGGCGAGCTTGGTGACGCGGCGGCGGGCCGCGGCGGCCGCGCCGGGGGCGGCGAGGAGGGTGTCGAGGCGGTCGCGCACGAGCCAGGCCAGGTCGTAGGCACGGTCGCCCACCAGCGGGCGCGGGGCGACCGCCAGCCACGGGGCCCGGTCGGCGGCGAGGACGTTGCCCTGCTCGTAGTCGCCGTGCAGCAGCGCGGGAGCGGGGTCGGGGCCGGCCACCAGGCCGTCGCGCAGGTCGAGGGCCTCGTCGACCATCGCCCGCGCGTCGGCCGCCCACGGCTGCTCGCGGTGGCGCCGCATCCGCTCGGCCAGCGCGGCCGTGTGCTCGGCGACGGTCGGGAAGGGATGCGCGCCGGACGGCGGTGGCACCCACAGGCGCTGGAGCGTGGCGGCGGCCTCCAGCTGTGCCTTGGACTCGGCCAGCGAGCGCAGGCTCACGTCCCCGTGCAGCCGCTCCAGCAGCAGCGCGCCCGCCTCCGGCTCGGCCCGCAGCACGCGCACCGCGCTGCGCCCGTCCCAGATGCCCAGCGCCGCGTGCTCGCGCTCGGGCGTACCGTCCGGGAAGCCGAGCTTGAGCGTGGCGGGGGTGCCGTCGGACTGCCGGACCAGGACGACCATGCTCGTGCGGCCGCCGGGCTCCTGCACCCGCTCGCAGGTCAGCGCCCAGCGCTCCAGGCAGTCGCGCACCAGCCCCGGCAGGGCGGCCAGCCAGCGGCGCGCTGCCTCACCGGCGTACGCCGGGTCGGAGCTGAGGGTCCGAACCAGCCGTTCCGGCGGTTCGAGGCCGTCGTCCGTATGTGTCATCCCCGGGCTGCCCCTTTCGTCTTGCCTGGTCAGGCCCGCTCGGCGAGCCCAGGGAAGGCTACGCTGCCACCCCGCCAGCGCGCCGCGCGCACCGCCGCCTCGCGCAGGGCGGCCGCCGCCTCGCCGCGCAGGGAGCCGGTGGCGGACCGGACGAGGTCGGCGTAGACGGCGGCGATCCGGCTCTCCAGCTCGGCGGCGAGCCGCACCGCGCCGGCCCCGTCCGTCACGGGGAACGGCAGGGCGTAGGCGGCCGCGGCGGCCTCCGGCCTGCCGCCGAGCTCCTGGACGGCACGGCTCAGCGCGTCGCGCCGGGCGCGGTGCGCGTCGTACGCCTCGCGGGCCTCGGTGGCCCGGTCCGCTTCCACGCGGCCGCCGACGACCCCGTATCCGTAGACCGTGGCGTGCTCGGCGGCGAGCGCGGCCTGCGCGGCCGGCAGGGCGGTCACGCGGGGCTCCGCAGCAGATAGTCGTGGACCGCGCCGGCCGCCGCGACGGAGGCGAGCAGCCGGGCCAGCTCCGGCGGCGCGTCGGCGAGCGCGGCGGTACGGGCGTCGGCGGTGCCGCGCTCGGCGTCGGCGAGGGCGGTGAGGGCGGCCCGCTCCTCCTCGGGCACCTGCGGGGGAGGCACCGAGGGGGAGGAGGAAGGGGAAGGGGAGGCCGGCGCCGTACGGAAGGCGTCCGCGTGCCGCGCGACCTCCGCCCGCAGCGGCGCGAGCCGCTCCGCGAGGCCCTCGTGCGCGGCGATCGTCGCGTCGTACCGCCGGAGCAGCGCGGCCGAGTCCCGCCCGGCACGCTCGCGCAGCCGCAGGGCGGCCGAGGACTGCTCGGGCGAGCCGGAGCCGCCGCCGGAGCACCCGGAAAGCAGCGCGGCCGCGCCGACCGCGAGTACGGTGCGTCTGTGCGGGCCGGAGGTGCCCCGCGTCGTCGTCGTGAGCGGCACGATCCTCTTTCCGTGTCGTCCGGGCGTGATCACCGCACGTGAGCGTACCGGCGCGCGGCCGGACGGCCGCGGACCGGGCACCGAATCGTCAGCCGGCTGCCGGAACAGATAGGCTTTGACCTGACACGCGTCTTTCCCACAACAGCACACGCGGCCGAGGAGTCACCCGGATGAGCACCACCCAGAGCGAGCGGCTGCGCGAGCTGCTGGAACCTCTCGTCAGCGCGCGGGAGCTGGACCTGGAAGAGGTCGAGGTGACGCCGGCCGGAAAGCGGCGTGTGCTCCGCATCGTGGTGGATTCCGACGAGGGTGTGCAACTGGACGCGTGCGCGGAACTGAGCCGCGTGGTCTCCGAGAAGCTCGACGAGACGGATGTGATGGGCGGTGCCCCGTACGTCCTGGAGGTCACCTCTCCCGGCGCCGACCGCCCGCTCACCCAGCACCGTCACTACGTCCGGGCCACCGGCCGTCTGATCAAGGCACAGCTCACCGAGGGCGGTGAGCTCGTCGCGCGGATCGTCTCCGTGGACGACGAGGGTCTCGACCTGGAGGTGCCGGGTGTGAAGGGCCGCAAGGCCACCACCCGCCGGCTCGCCTTCGCCGAGATCGCGAAGGCCCGTGTGGAGATCGAGTTCAACCGTAAGGCCACGGAAAAGGCCGCAGTCGAGACCGACGAGAGCCAAGAGGAGGCGTAGCCGTGGACATCGACATGAGCGCCCTGCGGGGTCTGGTGCGAGAGAAGGAGATCTCCTTCGACCTGCTGGTCGAGGCGATCGAGTCGGCCCTCCTCATCGCCTACCACCGCACCGAGGGAAGCCGCCGCCGGGCCCGCGTGGAGCTGGACCGCTCCACCGGCCATGTGACGGTGTGGGCCAAGGAGGACCCGCAGGACCTCGCCGAGGGCGAGGAGCCCAAGGAGTTCGACGACACCCCGTCCGGTTTCGGCCGGATCGCCGCGACCACCGCGAAGCAGGTCATCCTCCAGCGTCTGCGCGACGCCGAGGACGAGATCACTTTCGGTGAGTTCGCGGGCCGCGAGGGTGACGTCGTCGCGGGCATCGTCCAGCAGGGCAAGGACCCCAAGAACGTCCTGGTCGACATCGGCAAGCTGGAGGCCATCCTGCCGGTGCAGGAGCAGGTGCCCGGCGAGGAGTACAAGCACGGCACCCGCCTGCGCACGTACGTCGTCCGGGTCGCCAAGGGCGTGCGCGGCCCGTCCGTGACGCTCTCGCGCACCCACCCCAACCTGGTGAAGAAGCTCTTCGCCATGGAGGTCCCGGAGATCGCGGACGGCTCGGTGGAGATCGCCGCCATCGCCCGCGAGGCCGGCCACCGCACCAAGATCGCGGTCCGTTCGACCCGCTCCGGGCTGAACGCCAAGGGCGCCTGCATCGGCCCGATGGGCGGCCGCGTCCGCGCGGTCATGGCCGAGCTGAACGGCGAGAAGATCGACATCGTCGACTGGTCGGACGACCCGGCCGAGCTCGTCGCCCACGCGCTGTCCCCCGCACGGGTGAGCAAGGTGGAGGTCGTGGACCTCGCCGCGCGCTCCGCCCGGGTGACCGTGCCGGACTACCAGCTGTCGCTGGCGATCGGCAAGGAGGGGCAGAACGCCCGCCTCGCCGCCCGGCTGACCGGCTGGCGGATCGACATCCGTCCGGACACCGAGCAGCAGCAGCCCGACCAGCAGTCCCAGCAGGCCCGGTAACCACAGCCGATCTTGGCTGAAACGCATACACGATCGATTCCTGCCCCCAAGGGGTGGGGTCGACGTGGGGAGGTAGACTTAATCAGTGTCTGGCCGGACGCATGCCCGCGCATGCCCTGAGCGCACCTGTGTGGGGTGCCGGGAGCGAGCGGCCAAGGGCGAACTGCTGCGGACCGTGTTGATCGAGGGCGCCTGCGTTCCCGATCCGCGCGGTACGCTGCCCGGCCGGGGTGCCTCCGTGCACCCCACACTGGTCTGTCTCGATCAGGCGGTCCGCCGAAGGGCGTTCCCCAGGGCCTTCAAAAGCCCCGGTCCGCTCGACACGGCGGAACTGCGCCGGTACGTCGAACAGGCCGAAGAGCACCGGCACGACCGGCAGGCAACACCGTAAGAAGAACGGCACGGGCAACCGTGCGGTCAGGTACCTCGCGAGTTGGAAGTAGGTCGAGATTGCGATGAGCACTCGATGAGTACGCGATGAGTACGCCCATGAAGTAGCGACGGTCCGGAGGACACCCCGGACCTAGAAGGAGCGAAGTGGCTAAGGTCCGGGTATACGAACTCGCCAAGGAGTTCGGAGTTGAGAGCAAGGTCGTCATGGCCAAGCTCCAAGAACTTGGTGAATTCGTCCGTTCGGCGTCCTCGACGATCGAGGCACCACCACCGTGAAGTCCCCGCTGCCCAGCGGCAATGAGGTGCGGTAGGGCAGCCGGACGGCGTCGTCCCTGCCGTCGAACGACAGGGCGCCGCCGA
>NZ_JBFAPH010000244.1:0-9406 GCF_040675635.1 Streptomyces sp. NPDC049577 | reverse complement strand
CTCAGGTGTCTAGGGGGGTGGGTGTTTGTGATGGGGGGAGTGGGCCGCGGCGCGGCGCCCGCCCCCCCCCCCGGGGGGGGGCGGGGCCCCCCGCCCCCGGTTACTGCGAGCCGCGCCAGTCGGCGCCCGAGACCACGAGGCCGGCCACCAGCGCGCCCGACATGCCCGCGTGGGCCAGCCCGCCTCCCGGGTGGGCGAAGCCGCCGACCCGGTACAGGCCCGGAACCGCGGTCGCGTTCGCGGGGTGGAGGAAGGCACCCTCCCCGCCCGCCAGAGCCGGAGGCGGCACCGTGCCGCCTTCCGCGCCCGTCGTCGCCTCCGTGTCGGCCGGCGTGCGGACCACGCGCCACAGCGTCCGCTCCCGCAGCCCCGGAACGGCCGCCTCCGCGACCTCGGCGAGGCGGTCCGCGAACGCGGCGGCCGTCCGCTCGTCCGTCCAGTCGGCCCGGCCCTGCGGCGCGACCGTCGCCGTGAGGGTTACGGCCTCGTGCGCCGCGTCCGGGCGGACGGCCGGATCGTCGGGCCGCAGCACCGTCACCGTCGGCCGGTAGGCCGACGCGACGGGCCCCGGACCGAAGACCGCGGCCGGCTCCGCCTCGCGGTCCCCGCCGTGCACCACCGTGCGGTGGGCCACGCCCTCGGGGCGTGCCCCGGAGAGCGCCAGGAACACCGTGAACCGGCCCGCGCCCGGCGAGGGCGACGGCCCGGCCGCGCCCGGGGCGATGCGCTCCAGCCGGGCGGCCGGCACCCCGGCGACCACCGTGTCCGCCTCGACGGCGGAGCCGTCGGCCAGCCGGACGCCCGCCGCCCGGCCGTCCTTCTCCAGCAGCCCGGTGACCTCCGCGCCGAAGACGAACTCCACCTTCCGCGCGCGGCAGCGCTCGTACAGCGCGTCGGCGAGACCGCGCAGACCGCCGCGGACGTACCAGCTGCCGAAGGTCTGCTCCATGTACGGCAGCACGGTCGCGCTCGCGGGGGCGCGGCGTGGGTCCAGCCCGTACGCGAGGGCGTGGCTCTCCAGCAGGGCGATCAGACGCGGGTCGGCCAACTCCCGCTCGGCGACCGAGGCCAGCGTGAGGGGCCGGGTGCGCCGGAACAGTCCGCGCTTGCGCACGGCCGGGTAGGGGTCCGTGCCGAGGGGGGCCCGCTCGGCGGCGGAGGGGCGCAGGGGTTCCTCCAGCAGCGGGCGCCGCGTGGCGTCCCAGACCTCGCGGGCCCGGTTGACCAGGTCGCTCCACCGCTCGCCCGCTCCGGCCCCGATCGCGCCGTCCAGGGCGGCCACGACGCCGGCCCGGGAGGCGTTGGGCAGGGCGAACTCCGTGCCGTCGGCGAAGACGTGCGCGCTCGCCGGGTCGACCTGGACCAGCTCCAGGCTCTGCTCCAGCGATTCCTTGCCGGTCTTGACGAACAGATCGCGGTAGACGGCCGGCAGGTGCAGCAGCCCCGGGCCCGTGTCGAAGAGGAACCCGTCCCGCTCGATCCGCCCGACACCGCCGCCGTAGCCGGCGGCGCGCTCGTACACCGTCACCCGGTGCCCCGCCACGGCCAGCCGGGCCGCGGCCGCCAGGGCGCCCATGCCGGCGCCGATCACCACAATCCTTCCCATGGCGCCGACCCTATCCCTGCCGGGATGAACGCTCGCGTCTGAGTACGCGTACTCAGGTACGCGGATGAGTACGCGCGCGGATGGGCGCTGACCGGCCCGGACGGCAGAGTGGTCCGTGCGGGGAACGCCGGGGTGCGCACCGCCGGCACGGGGCGGCGGAGCGGTTCGGGCGGCTCCTGCACGCCGGGGGGCACGGGGGCTCCCACGGGGGCCCGGGGGAGTACGGGGGAACGCCCGAGCCGGCGCGGACCGCTGGGGGAACGGTCCGCGCCGGCGACGGCACCACGGGCATCCCCTACCGGGAGCCGCCGACCCGGCCCTGGAGCAGGCGCGAGAGCGCCGAGTGCACCTCGTCGATCGACCGCTCCGGCTGGAACGACTGCCAGTCCAGCGCCGCGACCAGCACCATGCCGAACAGTGCGGAGGCCGTCAGCGGAATGTCGATGTCCTCGCTGAGCTCGCCGTCCGCGACGGCCTCCCGCAGGACGGACTCGATGACGGCGATCGCCTTCTGCCGCACCTGCATCAGCGTCGACTGCCACGCCCGGTTGGTGCGCCACAGCTCGGCCACGTACAGCTGGGTCAGCGCGGGGTAGCGGCAGATGAAGTCGAGCCCGGCGCGGATCATCGCGTCGAGGGCGTCGACGCGGCTGCCGCCGCGCTCGGCCGTCTCGTCGGCGGCCCGCTGGAGGGAGTCCGTCAGCAGCTCGATGCCGTGCCGCAGCAGCTCCTCGAAGAGCACGGTCTTGCTGGCGAAGTTGTAGTAGACCGTGCCCTTCGCCACTCCCGCCCGCTCGGCGATCTCGTCCACCGTCGTGGAGGAGAAACCCTGTTCGGCGATGAGGGTGACGGCCGCCTCGAAGAGCTTGCGTCTGGTGTTCCGGCGGCGTGTACTGCTGCTGTCCATGGGGTGATTCTCCCTGTGCGGGGGGTGCCCGCGCTCACAGACTCAGTTCCGGGTGCAGCCGGTCCACCGACCAGACCTGTTTGCCGCGCGCGGACCAGGCGGTCAGCGCGAGCGCGCCGGCCGTGAAGGCCGCCAGCACGGCGCACGCCTGCCACACGGGACCGAGGCCACCGCCGGTGATCAGACGGCGCAGTCCGTCGACGACGTAACTCATCGGCAGGAACGGGTGGACGGCGTTGAAGAAGCCGGGGCTGGTCTGCACGGGATACGTACCGCCGGCCGAGGTCAGCTGGAGCATCAGCAGGGCCAGGACGAGGATCCGGCCGGCCGGTCCGAAGCGGGCGTTGAGCCACTGCACGATGGCCGCGAAACACGCGGTGACCAGCAGCAGGAAGCCGACCGTCCCCGCCGCGCGGACCATCTGCAGTCCGAGCGCCCAGTGCAGCACGGCCAGCAGCGCGCCGGCCTGCAGCACGCCGACGGCGACGACCGGCAGCCAGCCGGCCAGCGCGATGCGCCAGGCGGACGCGCCGGCGGCCAGGGCACGCCGGTTGAGCGGCTGGATGAGCATGTAGGCGACCATCGCGCCCACCCAGAGGGAGAGCGGGATGAAGTACGGGGCGAAGCCGGTGCCGTAGTTGGGCGCCTTGTGCAGCGCCTGCCCGGCCAGCCGCACCGGGTCGGACATGACGTCCGTACGGGCGTCGCGCTCGTCCTTGCCGTAGTCGGGGATCTGCTTGACGCCGTCGTGCAGCCCGCCGGCGAGCCGGGCCGAGCCGTCGGAGAGCTTGAACATGCCGCCCTGGAGGGTGTCCGCGCCCTCGCGCAGCTTGCCGATGCCGCCGTCGAGCTCGGTGGCGCCCTCCTTGGCGGTGCCGAGGCCGTCGTACAGCGTTCCCGCGCCGGTGTGCAGCCGGGCGGCGCCGTCGGCGACCTGCTGGGCGCCGTCGTTGAGGGCGTTGACCTTGCGGACGGCGCCGTCGATGTCCCGGCCGAGGTGCGGGGCCTCGTCGGCGAGCTTCGTGGCGTAGGTGTGGAGGGTGTCCAGGCGGCCGGGCAGCTTGTCGAGCGCGCCGTCCTTGTTGTGTGTCAGGTCGTCCAGCGCGGCCGCGCCCTTCGCCGACTGCTCGGCGGCGAAGACGGCCTTCTTCAGCTGCGGGCAGAACACGGCGGGCGTGGACGCGCCCTCGCAGGAGGCCCGGTACAGCCCGGACAGGGCGTCGGCGCTGTCCCGGCTGCCCTTGGCGAGCACGGCCGTGGTGGTGGGGGAGGGCAGATCGGCCAGGTGCTCGCGGAGCGTCTTGGACTCGTCGGCGACGATCCGGGCGTACCGGCCGATCGCGGCGGCGTTGTCCTTGACGAGCGTGCCCTCCTTGCCGGCGACGCCGTTGACCTTGTCGGCCAGCTGCTGGGTGCCGTCCGCGACCTTGCGGGCGCCGGTGGCGAGTTCGCCGGACTTGGTGTCGAGGGTGCCCGCGCCGGTGTGCAGCTTGCCGACGCCGGTCTCCAGGTCGCCGCTGCCCTCCTTGGCCTGGTTCAGGCCGTCCTTGAGGGCGCCGGCGCCCTTCTCCGCCTTGCCGATGCCGTCGCCCAGCCGGTCGGCGCCGTCGGCCGCCTGCCGCGTCTTGTCGTGCAGGGTGGAGAAGGAGACGAAGATCTTGTCGTAGAAGGAGCGGGACGCCTTCCGCGAGGCCGCCGCGCGGACTTCGGAGAAGACCGTGCGGGATATCTGGCCCACGATGTAGTTGTTGGAGTCGTTGGTGCGCACCTGGAGCGCGCCCGCGCGGGGCGTCTCGCCGCCGCTGGAGGCGAGCCGTTCGCTGAAGTCGGCGGGGATCGTCAGCGACAGGTAGTACCTGCCGTCCTCGACGCCCTTGCGGGCCTGTTCGGCGCTGGTCTCGTGCCACTGGAAGGACTTGCTGCCCCGCAGCCCCTCGGCGATCGAGGCGCCCGCGGTGAGCCTCTGTCCGTCCGCGGTCGCGCCCCTGTCGGCGTTCACCAGGGCGACGGGGACCTTGTCGAGCCGCCCGTACGGGTCCCAGAAGGACCACAGGTACAGGGCGCCGTAGAGCAGGGGCAGCAGCAGGAGCGCGACGAGCGCGGCCCGGGGGAGCCGGCCCCTGCCGAACCGTTTGAGCTCAAGCGCGGCCAGCTTCGGCGAGCGCATCCGCCGCTCCCTTCTCCTCCGTCGGACCGGTCGTGTGCGGGGTCGTGCGCGCGGTGCGGACGGTGATGGCGTCCCCGGGCGGCGGGCCGCCGCACACGGCGAGCACGGTCGTGCCGCTCGCGGCGACCGAGCGCAGCAGGGCCCAGACCTCCGCGCGCTCCGCATCGGAGAGCTTGAGGTCGGCGTCGTCGACGGCGATCAGCCGCGGCTCGCCGATCAGGGCCAGGGCCACCGACAGCCGCAGCGCCTCCGGCCGGCCCAGCTCCCGTACGGCCGTCCGCTCGCCCCGGGGCAGCGCGGCGGGGTCCAGCCCGGCGGCGGCGAGGGCGGCGCTTGTCGTCACGCGCTCCGGGCGGGGGCGCAGCATCTCGCGCACGGAGCCGGTGAAGCGGCGCCGCAGCATGGCGCGTTCGCGCAGGTGCTCCGCGACCGTCAGGGCGGGTTCCAGCTCGGCGACGCCCGGGACGTGGGCGAGCGCGGTGGTCCTGCGCACGGCGGCCATGCGCCGCGGCAGGGCGAGCCCGCCGACCTCGGCGCGGCCCTCGCCGACGCGCATGCGCCCGGTGAGAGCGAGCAGCAGACAGGTACGGCCGGAGCCGGAAGGGCCTTCGACGGCGACGAGCGAGCCGGGCGCGGCGGTGAGGTCCACGCCGCGGAACGCCCAGCCGCGCGGCCCCTTCACGCCGAGGTCCCGGGCTTCGACGGCGGCTCCGCGGGGCCCGGACGGGGTGCTGTCCACGCGACCTCCAGGGTCTCCACGAGTCGATCTTGCACTGACCAGTCAGTACAAAAAGTATGGCGCACCGGTCCACCCGGCCGTCAACCAGGGGCTCGTCTTCCCGCCCCGCACCGAGATATGCGCAGGTCAGCGGCGATTGTCAGTGGTGTGCCCCACGATGGCCCCATAAGACGGCCACGCCGCGTCGCGGCGGGCCGCCCCGACGAAGGAGGTTCGTCATGGCCGGTAGCGCGCGCGACATCCATGCAGTGCCCCGCCGTGCCGCGGCCCCGCCCGCGGCCCTCGACCTGCTCGCCCAGGCCCACCACGGCCTGACCGAGGCCGCCGCCCTCGACGCCCCCCACGAGCGGTACGCCACCGCCCACCTCGCCGCCCTGCGCACGGCCGCCGCCGTCCTCGCCGTGCGGGCCCGCCCCGAGGCGCCGGTGCGCGGGCGCCGCCGCATCCGCAGCGCCTGGGAGCTGCTGCCCGAGGTCGCTCCCGAACTGTCCGAGTGGAGCGTGCTGTTCGCCTCCGGCGCCGCCCGCCGGGCGCGCGCGGAAGCGGGCATACGCTCCGCCGCGAGCGACCGCGAGGCGGACGACCTGCTGCGGGACGCGGGCATGTTCCTGCGGCTGGTCGAGCGCATGCTCCGGCTGTGGCCGGCGGGCGTCGTCGAGGAGGCCCGGGCCGTGGGCCATTAGGCTGTGGCCTGCCAGCGCCGGACCGCTGCCAGAGCCAGATCCATGAGGAGCCAGCCGTCGTGTCAGAGCCCCTGCGCCCCCGGGCGTCCCTGCGTACCGCCGTGGTCTGGGAGGTCCTGCGGGACGCCCTCGACCGCCGGGTCAAGGCCGCCGGCCCCGAGGCGTCCGGGGTGCTGGACGTGCTCGACACCGGCGGCGGCTCCGGCAAGTTCGCGGTCCCGGTGGCCCGTCTCGGCCACCGCGTCACCGTCGTCGACCCCAGCCCCAACGCCCTCTTCGCGCTGGAGCGCCGCGCCGCCGAGGCCGGCGTGGCCGACCGGGTGCGCGGCGTCCAGGGCGACGCCCACGGCCTGTTCGAGGTCGTCGAGCCCGCCGGCTACGACGCCGTGCTGTGCCACGGCGTCCTGGAGTACGTCGACGACCCCGCCGAGAGCGTGCGCAACGCGGTCGCCGCCCTCCGCCCCTCCGGCACCCTGAGCCTCCTCGCCGCCGGCCTCGGCGGCGCGGTGCTCGCCCGTGCCCTCGCCGGCCACTTCACCGAGGCCCGCCAGGCCCTCACCGACCCCGCCGGCAACTGGGGCGCGGGCGACCCCCTCACCCGCCGCTTCACCGCCGACCAGCTCTCCGAGTTGGTCACCGGCGCCGGACTGGAGGTCTCCGCCGTGCACGGCGTACGGGTCTTCGCCGACCTCGTGCCCGGTGTGCTCCTCGACTCCGAGCCCGGCGCGACCGACGCGCTGCTGCGGCTCGAAGAGGCCGCCGCCGAGCTGCCCGCCTTCCACTCGGTGGCCACGCAGCTGCACGTCCTGGCCGAGCGCGGCTGACCGCGGGCGGCCGTCACCCGGCCGTCCCCCGGCCGTCTCCGCGCCCTCCCGCACGGGCCACCCGATCAGCCCGTTCGCCCCGTATGATCGGGGGACACCGTCCGGCATGGCCGCTCGGCGGGGAGGGAATGTACGTCCCGAAGCCACCGTTCGCCACGCGGCGACGGTGGGCGAATTGGCGCAGAGGGGCGGGTTTCACGGGGGCGATTCCCTGCCTATCCTGAAAGGGTCGCACCCGGTCGCCCCCCGCGACCGACGAGTAGGAGGACTCCGTGCCGCTCTCGGAGCACGAGCAGCGCATGCTCGAGCAGATGGAGCGAGCGCTGTACGCCGAAGATCCCAAGTTCGCGACAGCGCTCGAGGGCAGCGGCCTGCGCACGTACACCCGGCGACGGGTCTACCAGGCGGTCGCGGGTTTTCTGGTGGGCGTCGGGCTCCTCATGGCCGGAATGGTCGCCCAGCAGGTATGGATCAGCGTGGTGGGCTTCCTCGTCATGCTGGGGTGCGCGGTGCTCGCGGTGACGGGCTGGCGCAAGGCGCCGCGGCCCGTGGGCCGGGGCATGGGGCCCGTGGGCCCGGCCGTGCGACGGCCGCGCCAGCGGCGCAGCATGATGGACCGCATCGAGCAGCGCTGGCAGCGCCGCCGCGACGAGCAGGGCCACTGAGCCTGAGCTTCCCTTCACCTCTCGCACACTCACCCACCGGACGGGCTGGATTCTCCAGCCCGTCCGGTGTTTCCGGGCCCCCCAGGCGTCAGCGCGCCCCGGGGGCCCAGGGAAGGAAGCGCCGCAGGCCGGCGGTCCGCAGCCGCACCGCCGCTGCCGGCCGCGCCGCCGAGCGCGGCGCGAGAACCGCCCGCAGCCGTGCGGAACGGCTCGCGCCGGCCCGCAGGGCGTGCCGTACGCGCAACACGTCCCCCGCCAGATCGCCGGGCTCGGCCGGCTCCGGCGCGTACAGCGCCCGCTCCACCGCCGTCGCCAGCCGCGCCGCGGACTCCGCCGCCGCGCCCTCCAGCCGGCCCGCCACGACGATCCGCGCCGCCGCTGTGCGCGGCGTGTGCGAGTCGTCCGGCGGAATGCCGTAGTCCCAGGCGGTGTCCGTCGTCTCCCGCCACGCCGCCAGGGTGCGCGCCACCGGGTCCCCGAAGGCGCCGCGCAGGCGCCGCGCCCGGGCCCGCAAGCGCCACAGCATCGGCAGCAAGGGCAGCAGCAGCGCCACCAGCACGCCCGCCGCGATCCCGGCCACCGTGCCCGGCGACGGCCCGCCGCCCGGCGCCGCCGCACCGGCCTGCCGGACGGCGCCCGGGCAGCTGTCGGTCTTCTTCTGCTGCGGCGTGCAGCCGCCCTGGGCGGCCGGCGCGTGGGAGGGCGCGGCCGAGTGGTGCGGCACCGGCTCCGGTGCCCCCGGGTCCGAACCGGACGGCGTCTGCGCCACCGTGTACTCCGGCTGCGTGCCCCGCGTCGGCGTCGGCTCGAAACGGGTCCAGCCGATGCCCTCGAAGTACAGCTCCGGCCAGGCGTGCGCGTCCTTCGAACCGACCGAGACCGAGCCGTCCGTCTGCGGCGTGCCGGGCGCGAAACCGACCGCCACCCGGGCCGGGATGCCCAGCGTCCGCGCCATCGCCGCCATCGAGAACGAGAAGTGGACGCAGAAGCCCTTCTTGTCCCGCAGGAACCGCGCGATGGCGTTGCTGTCGCTGCCGCTGCGCACCTCCGTGTCGTACCGGAAGCCGCCGCTCGCCGAGAACCACTCCTGGAGCTTCACGGCCTGCTGGTAGGCGTTGGCGGACCCGGCGGTCACCTTGCGCGCGGTCGCGGCCACCACGGCCGGCAGCGAGCCCGGCACCTTGGTGTACTCGCGCAGCAGCGGCTCCGGCGGCGCGGGCGCGGCCGCGAGCTGCTCGGCGGTCGGCTGCACGAGCAGGCTCGTGACCTGGTAGCGCAGCCCCCGGGTGGTCTGCCCGTGGTCGCCGACCAGGGTGCGCCCCTCCGGCTCGTACCGCCACTGCCCGGCGGCGTGCACGCGGTCGGCCGGGTAGGGGAGCGGCAGATAGCTCTGCCCGTAGTAGTCGGCGGCGGCGATCGAGGTGTTGATGGGATCGGCGCGTACCCCGGCGGCCAGCCCGGCCGGGGCGGGCAGCTCGTCCGGTACGTCCGTAACGCGCCGTTCGGAGGCGCGCCATGACGCACCGTCGAACGCGTCGAGGGCGACGATGCGCAGATACATGTCCTGGGCGGCCTCGGCCGAGGTGCGGTAGCGCATCACCTCCCGGTTCTCCGGCTGGTTGAGGCTGTTCTGCAGCGAGACCAGCGGATTGACGGCGGAGATCGTGCCGCCGTCGCCGCCGGGACCCTCGCCCTCGGCGCGCGGACGCAGCAGCCCGCCGTCGATCGAGGGCAGGAGCAGCGGAATGGCCAGGGCCAGCCCCAGCGCCAGCGCGCCGATCCGGCGGCCCGTGCGGACGGGCGCGAGGGTCGTAC
>NZ_JBFAPH010000243.1:0-9457 GCF_040675635.1 Streptomyces sp. NPDC049577 | reverse complement strand
CAGGCCGTCGACGTCGCCCAGACGCAGATTGACCGGGTCCTTCTCCTTGTTCCAGTAGTCGGCGACCGACCTCTGGTAAGCGGTACGCAGGACGTGGACAGGGGCGTCCGAGGTGGTGGTCATGGCAGGTGCTCCTTACGGCGTGCCGGTGTTTCCAAGGACGTTGACGGTGACGTTGACGAAGGCGCTGCGAAGTCGCCGGACTTCCACGGGAGATGAGGGAGCACATGCCCTTCGCGTCCCCGGCGGATGGGCCGAATCGCCGACCGGGCTGTGCGCCGCAAGTGAAGCAGCGCGTAAAGACGTTGAGCGAGAGGCCCGGAACCGTCACCTCGTGTTTGCGCCACCGTCCGCGGGCCCCGGAGGCCGTGATCAGCGCTCGCCGACGCCCGCAGGAACGGAAGACGCCGCTCCCGAGGACGGCCGGATTCGTCCGAACTGATCCCTGCGCTCCGGCTCTGTGATCGACAGCCGGCCCGGTACGACAGCCGGCCACCGCCCGGGCGGACGCACGCCGACCGCGGCGTCCACTCGTCCCGGAGTGATGGGCACATTTGTCGGGTGGGTGACAGACATGCACGTCAGGGCCCTGAGGAGGGAAGGACGACCTTGTTGCCGCTCTGCGGATCGTGTTATCCCTGCGGCCAGGACAGCGCCAAGTAGAGGGCCCACGGACGGAGTTGCAGATGCAGGCATCAACCCCAGGCACGACCGACGTACCGACGGAGGGCGTACCGACGGAGGCTGCCGACTCGTCCCGTCGCCTGGCCCTGCTGCTGTCCGGACCGACCGGGATCGGGACGAACTCCCTGCGCCTCGCCCCGCCCCCCGGAACACCACGACCCGTTCCGCTCACGGCGCCGGTCGTGGAACCGCCGGCCGCCCCCGTCGTCCCCGGCGCGGAGTCGCAGCCGTCGTCGCAGCGGATCGAGGGCCTCTACTGCCCGCCGGCCGTACGGGACGACCGCGCGCTGGCCGACGAGGTCAACGCCCGGCTCGTCGAGTGGGCCGAGGAGGAGATCGGCCTCTACCCCGGCACCGAACTCAGGGAGCCGCTCGTCGGCTTCGACGCCGGGCGGTCGGTGGTCCTGTGCCACCCGGACGCGCCCGGCATCGACCACCTCATGGTCGCCGCCCGCCTGCTGATCGGCGAGAACGCCGTGGACGACTACTTCTGCGAGGCGGAGTACGGCGGCAGCGCGGAGCGCCGCGGCGCGGCCCTGGCCGTCGCCCAGTCCGCGATCGATCCCGCCCACAACACCCCGCGCTACGAGGCGGACTGGCGCACCGGGCTCGAATCCCACCCGGCGCTGCGCTCGATGCGGTCGGCCATGGACTACTTCTACGCCCTGGCCACCCCGGCGCAGGCGCACCGCTTCCGGCACGACATCGCCAACCTCTACCTCGGGTACAACGCCGAGGGCGACTGCATCAGCACGCTCCGCACCCCCGCCGTGTGGGAGTACCTGGTGCAGCGGCAGTTCAACAACTTCCGCCCGTGCCTGACCCTCACCGACTCCATCGGCGGCTACGAACTGCCGGCGCACATCTTCGCGGAGCCCGCCGTACAGCGCGCCGTCGCCCTCGCCTCCAACGCCTCGACCATCTGCAACGACCTCTACTCGCTGCGCAAGGAGCAGGCCGGCGAGCGCTTCCACTACAGCCTGCCGACCGCGATCGCCGCCGAGGAGGAATGCTCCATCGAGGACGCCTTCCAGAAGGCGATCGCGGTCCACAACGAGATCGTCCACCTCTTCGAGGAGCAGGCCGCGACGCTGTCCGCCACCCATCCGCTCACCGCCCGCTTCATGGCCGGGCTGTCGAACTGGATGAGCGGCAACCACGAATGGCACGCCGGCAACGTCGGCACCCGCTACGCGACCTCTCCCTGAGACGCCGTCCCGCTACGAGACCGTCACTTCGGCGATGCCCGTGCGGGAGCCGGCGGCGGACGCGCCGCGCACCACCACCCGTACATAGCGCGCCGGCGTGCCCTTGCCTCCGGCCGCCGGGGCGGCGGCGCGCCAGTGCCGTCCGTCACCGGACAGCTGGACGTCGTACGAGGCCGGCGCCGGGCCGCTCCAGGTGGGGGTGACCTCGGTGACGCGTACGGCCTTGCCGAGGTCGGTGGTCAGGCTGCCCTCCGGCCCGTCGGGCACCCAGGCGGTGGCCGGGCTGCCGTCGACGGCGGCGGCAGCGTACATGCCGGGTTCCTCGGAGGAGGCCGTGACGGTGGTGCAGCGGGCCAGGTCGCCGGTGGGGGCGAGGTCGGGGCGGCGCGTCGTGAGGACGGCCGGGGCGGCCTTGGTGAGAAGCCGTTCGCCCTGCGGGGTGTCGAGGGTCATGGGCGCGCCGTCGGTGAGCCGCACGGTGGTGGTGCGGGCGCCGAGCTCGACGTCGTACGTGCGGCCCTGCCAGCGCAGCCGGCGCAGGGTGACGCCGCGGCCGAGCTGCGGGGGCAGCATCGGGTCGAGGTGCAGCCGGTCCTCGCGCATCCGCATGCCGGTCAGACCGTGGGTGAAGATCTGCAGGAAGCCGCCCTTGCCGGTGAGGAAGTCGTGCGCGGGCGAGCCGGCCAGCGGGTCCTCGGCCCCCGCCTTGGCACCGCGGGCCTCCGAGAACTGGTCGAAGGGACCGCGGACGAACGGCCTGATGGCACGTTGCAGATAGGTGTACGTGGAACAGCCCGGTTCGTCCGTGCCGGCGGCGGCGATGGCGTGCACCGAGTCCGTCATGGCGGGGCCGTCGGGGTCGGTCCGTGCGGCGTAGTAGTCGAGGGTGCGGGCCGCGGTGTCCTTGGTCATCGGCCATTCCAGGGGGTAGGTCAGCAGGACCGTGTCGGCCTGCTTGATCTTGCCTCCCCGGTAGCCGTCGTACTGCTGGAAGACCTTGTGCTCCGCGTCGTACGGGATCCGGATCCGGTCGGCGATCGCCGTCCACTCGGCCGGGGCGCGCTCGCCCAGCAGTTGTGCGGCGCGGCCGGCGTTGCGCAGCGCGGTGACGGCGCCCGCGTTGGTGAAGACGGCGTCGTCGACGCCGTTGCTGTACTCGTCGGGGCCGGCGGTGTCCTTGATGGAGTAGCTGCCGTCCGCGTTGCGGCTGACCCGGCCGGCCCAGAACTCGGCTATGCCCCTCATCACCGGCCAGCCGCGGGTGCGCAGCCAGCCGGTGTCGCCGGTGGCGAGGTAGTACTGCCAGGTGGCGAGGGATATGTCCGACTGGAGGTGGATCTGGGTGCGGCAGTGGGGCGGGTCGACGCTGTGGCACTCCTGGGCGAGGTCGCCCCGGCTGCCGCTGTTCCAGGGGTAGAAGAGCCCCTGGTAGCCGAGCTTGCGGGCATTCTCGCGGGCTCCCGGGAGGGTGCGGTAGCGGTACTCGACGACCGTCTTCGCGAGGTCGGGCGCGGTGGCCAGCAGGGCCGGGTACATCCAGGTCTCGGCGTCCCAGAAGACGAGGCCCGCGTAGTTGTCGCTGGTCAGCCCGGCCGGGGCGATGCTGTTGCCGGCCCCCGCCCGGGTGCTGGACAGCAGCCCGTAGCGTGCGGAGCGCACCCATGCCTGGAGGGCGCCGTCGCCCGGCACCTCGATGTCCGACCGCCACAGCCGTGCCCAGGCGGCGGTGTGGGCGCGCAGCAGCCCGTCCCATCCGCGGCGGGCGGCGCGCTGTGACGTGGCGGTGGCGTCCTGGCGGGGCGAGTGCGAGGTCAGCGCGGTGTCGACGCCGACGTACTTGGTGATCTCGTACGTGCGGCCCTTGCGGACGGGAAAGGTGAGGGACTGCCGGGCGCTCAGGTCCCGGGCGGGTGCGGCGGCCGTGGCCTTCGCCGCGCGCACGCCGCGCCCGGCACGCAGGGTGGAGGCGACGGCGCCGTCGGTGTCCGTGCCGTCGGTGCGGAAGGCCACGTCCATGGTCCGGCTGTCGTGCCCGTTGCGGCCGTTCCCCGTGGTGCGGTCGCCGCCGCCGGTCTGCCGGATGCGGCGGGCGCCGTGTCCGTCGAGCAGGTCGGTGACGGTGGCGTCGCCGTTCCAGCGTGGGGTGATGCTCAGCCGTACGGCGCCCGCGTGCGGGTCGTCGCGGTCGGCGAGGACGTCGTAGACCAGGTCGGTCTTCCGTCCGTCGGACGCGGTCCAGGTCAGGGAGGTCCGGACGATGCCGCAGTGCAGGAAGAGGGTTTGCCGGTAGCCGGATATTCGGCCCGGTTTCGTCAAAGAGTTGAACGTATCGCCGTGTTCGCCGCCGGGGCCGGCGGTGCCGACGTCGAGGGTGGTCCAGGTGGGCAGCGCGGCGGCGACCTGGCGGTCGCCGGCGGTCTCCTTGTCGTGGGCGTAGAGCCCGGAGACGAACGAGCCGTCGTAGGCCGGGGTGAAGAGCGGCCAGCCGGTCTTGGCGGTGCTGCCGGTGTAGCCGGCGCCGTTGGGCGCTACGCGCTGCCCGAGATAGCCGTTGCCGACGTAGGCGTGGTGGGTGTCGTCGTCGTTGACGCGGGTGGTCCCGAGGGTCCAGCCCTCGCCCGTCCGGCAGTCACCGGCGGGCGGGGCGGAGGCGGAAGGACGGTCGGTGGTGGGGGGTTGGGGTGCTGGTGCTGGTGCCGCGGCCGCGGGCGGCACCGAGGCGGTGAGCACGCCCACGAGCAGCAGTGCGGACAGGCGGGTGGGACGCGGCCGCGCACCGGGAGAGTACGTCATTGTTCTCCGTCGTCTTGATCTCCGGATCTCCGGCGAGAGTCCCGCGACCTTAAATTTGTTGAACGGATAGCGTCAACAGTCGTGGCTCTTCATACGACTTCCGAAGGAGGCGATTCGACGACGATCTCCCCCAAGCCGGGCGTGCCAGGCGGTGCCGGCCGCGGCGCGCGCCCGCTCAGGACACCAGGGACTGCTCCTCCAGCTCGGTGAGCTTCACGGTGCACAACCCGCCGCGCTCGGTCTTGACCTCCGTCACCTTGAGCTGCGTGCCCGGCAGGAGGATGAACTCCTCCTCGTCGGTGAACGCGGAGAAGTCGCGGATGCCCACGGCCCGGGCGGGACGCACTTCGAAGAGGGTCCGCCTGCCGCGGCCGCCCAGGAACGCCCGTGCCACGCCGGGCTTGGAGGTGCAGGACGACACGCCCCACCAGGTCACGGTGCGACCGAGCGGGTACTGCGCGCGCAGGTCCAGCGACACCCCGCGCCACAGCGGCTCGGTGCGGGCGGGAAGCCCCGACACCGCCGAGAACAGCAGCCGCAGATAAGGGAGGTAGGGGACGATCCTGCTCCGGTCCGGGGAGCGGAGGATGGCGTTGATCTCCCGGTAGAAGGCCGATTCGCAGGTGTAGAGGTAGAGCGCCGCGATCGCGTCGGCGGACAGCGCGCCGGCCGCCTCGTCCGCCCGCCTCTTGCCGAATTCGTGCGACAGGTTCACGTGCCGGTCGAGACCGGACAGCAGCTCGGCGACCGGACCGACGGCGTCGCGGAAGTCCATGAGCGGGGTGTCGAAGACACCGGTGATCGCGGGGAGGACGAGACCCTCGTCCTTGACGCTCGCGAGCCGTTCCAGATAGAGCTGGTGCAGTTCCATGGTGGACGCGATGAACGCGCCCATGCGCTCGGCGATGCCGCCGTCCGCCCCGCCGGCCTCCGCCGCGGCCTCGTTCCAGCCCTTGCTCGGCAACCAGTCGATCTCCTCGGCGCCCAGTGACGCGAGAGCCGCGTTGACCGTTCCGAAGTGCTCGCCGTCGCAGAAGATGTCGCCCTGCGCCGCGGGGTTGCAGTGGTCGATGTGCCGGACGTCGACCTCGGGGTACTTCTTCTGCAGGCGGAGGACGACCTTCTTCAGGCTGCGCGCGTGCGCGCCCCACCACGCGAAGACGACACCGCGGTCCTCCTCGCCGGCGTTCTGCTTGGCCTTGAGGATCTCCTCGACGATCCGCTCGGCGACCGGACGCCAGAAGGCGGTGTGCCGGTCGGTCCCCGTCGACCCGTCACTACTGGCGGTGAGTGCCGCGTTCAGCAGCAGCACGCCCTGCGTGAGCATCGCCTGGAACCACTCGGGCGGCTGGACGGCGTCCCGCTCCTTCAGCAACGCGCGGACGTCGGCGATCGGGGTCTTCTTGGGGATCCCGTACTTCCACATCGCCGCCGCCTTGATGATGCAGCGGATGCTGACGACCCTGCCGAACTGGCTGTCCCTCCAGTCGTGGAAGGTGTTGTCGAACATGGCTATGCCCGTGGCGCTCTCCGGCCGCGGGTACGGGTTCTGACCGAAGACGACGACCTTCCACTTGTGCGGCGGGTTCGGCTTGAGCGCCTGGAAGGTCAGTTCGCGGACGGGGACGACGTCCGGGCCGCGGCCCGGCCCCATGAAGGCGGCCGCGTCCGGCTGCTCCTCGATGACCGGCTTCAGCAGCGGAAGCCACGGTTCACCGCCGCCCTTGAACAGGTCGGCGAGGGCCAGCGGGTCGTGCGCGTCGGGCGTCGCGGGCGTGGCAGGGGTGGGGGCAGCGCTCATGGCGGAGGACTCCGAAAGGTCGAACAGTGCAGGTGGAAGGCCTGATCGGCGAAGTGCTCAGGAGAATACGGCCGCCCACTGACACTCCCTCCGGCTCATCGCGGCGCCGGGTCCGGGCCGGCTGCTCTGTCAGTGGGGCGCGGTAGCGTGCCGAGCAGTTCAGTGACCTTCCCGATCGGAGTGAACCATGACCGAGTACCCCGCGCCGTCGCCGCTCAGGGTCGTGCTGACCGACATCAACACCGCGGTGGTGGAGGCATGGCGAGCGGCGTTCGCGGACACCCCCGGCATCGAGATCCGCAAGGGCTCGATCCTCGATGAGGACGTCGACGCCTGGGTCACCCCGACCAACTCCCGCGGCCGGATGGACGGCGGGCTCGACGCGGTCATCAAGCGGCATCTCGGCGCGGGCATTCAGCTGCGCGTCCAGCGGGCGATCCGCGACCGGTTCGCGGGACGGCTCCCGGTCGGCAGCGCGGTGTGCGTTCCTTCCGGGGCGGTCACTCCGAGGTTCCTGATATCGACGCCGACGATGGAAGGTTCCTCGCAGAACGTGAGCGAGACCCTCAACGTGGCCCTGGCCTGCGCCGCCGCGTTCCAGGCGATCCACCGGCAGAACCAGGAGGCGCCGGGCAGCATCGGGTCGGTGGCGCTGGTCGGCATGGGTGCCCGGACCGGCCGGGTGCCGGCGCGCGTGTGCGCCAACCTGATGTGGACGGGCTACACCCTGTTCAACGACTACCGGTTCGAGGACTACGACGACCTGCGCGCCACGATCGTCGCGCAGCTGGACGACATCGAGAACGCGCCTGCCGAAACGCGGGTACGCATCGCGCCGCCCCGGCGACCGGCTGCCCGTCGCTGACGCCGGTTCACCGCCCGTCCGCCGTCAGCGGCAGGGGGGCGGCGAAGGTGTGGTCCTGCCAGATCCGGCGGGAGGGCTCCTCCGGGTAGGCCGTGACCGCCGGCCGGGAGTCGAAGAGCTGAACGAGACGCTGACCGGTCCCGTACGGTGGCCAGCCGGGGTCGCCGTGGGCCGCGAACGACGTCCACGCGGCGCGCATGCGGGCGGACAGGGTCTCCGCCTCCGGGAAGGGTGCCTCGCCGATCAGCGCGGCGGCCCGGCCTCGGTCCAGGTTGCCGAAGACGAGGGGCACGTCCAGGCCGTGGCAGGAGCCGAGCACACCGCCCAGGCCCGGGGCGGCCCAGGTCAGCTCGTAGACATGCACGCGGCCGCCGCCCGCGGCCGCCCGGGCCTCGGCGAGGTGGAGCGTCGGCATCCGGAACAGCCAGTCGGAGTGGACCAGTTCGTACAGCTCCCCCGGCCCCGCCGCCGGGAAGGCGTCGCGGTAGCGGCGCGCGCCGTCCGGGCCAGGGGCGAAGTCGTGGAGGGCGGTCGCCGCCTGCTCCTCGCTCACCTCGCCGAGCAGACCCTCGAGCGCGGTGAACAGCCGCTGCTCGTGACGGGTGTGGCCGACGAGGAGGTCCACATCACGGCCGGCACCGTCGTCCAGGGCCTGCCAGGGTGTGACGGCCACGACATCCCCGTCGACGACGGGCGAGAAGAGCACGGAGCGCAGCCCGGCCCGGCCCCAACGCGCGTTCCACCGCTCCCGCTTGGCGGTGACGGCGTCACCGGCGGCGGCCAGCCGCCGCGGATCGACGCCGGACAGATCGGCCACCGTGGGGCGCAGCCCCAGCTCGGCCGCGCAGGCAGCCGTAATGTCCGCGGCGAGCTCGGGCGAGAAGAACGTGCCCGGCACGCTCTGCGCGACGGCCCGGCGGAAGAGCCCGGCCGCGCGGTCCATCACCGACAGCGCGGCGATGCACCCGGCACCCGACGACTGGCCGAAGACCGTCACACGGTCCGGGTCGCCGCCGAAGGCCCGGATGTTGCCCCGCACCCACTCGAGGGCGGCGATCTGGTCGAGCAGACCCCGGTTGGCGGGGGCGCCCTCGATGTGCGCGAATCCCTCGATGCCCACGCGGTAGTTGAGCGTCACCACGACGACGCCGCCGTCCCGTGCCAGTCGGCCGCCGTCGTACTCGGGCAGTCCCGACGTGCCGAACACATAGCCGCCGCCCTGGATCCACACCATCACCGGCAGCCGCGCGCCGGGCCCGGGTTCGGGCGACCAGACGTTGACCGTCAGCCAGTCGTCGTCCGGCGCGTCCCGCGACAGGGCGTCCATGCCGAACACACCGGCCTGCGGGGGCGGCGGACCGTACGAGACCGCCTCCCGCACCCCGCTCCACCCCCGTACCGGACGCGGCGCGGCGAACCGCGAGGCACCGACCGGGGGCTCGGCGAAGGGGATGCCGCGGAAGACGGCCACACCGTCCTCCCAGCTGCCGCGCAGCCGGCCGCTTGCGGCCTGCACCTCGGGTCGGGTCATCGGCGGCTCCCCTTCAGGAAGGCGGGGCTGCGGAGGCCCTCGGCTCCCTGCGCATCATCCGCCGTGTCCCCATGCCGCGCCAGCCGTTTTCCGCTCGGTGACCAGGGCCGCCATGCGGACGCCGGGCTTCGACGGGTGGCAGGACAGGCCGTGGCTGCCGGCTAGGAGAAAGCGAAGACGACAACGAGCAGTGCAACGAGAAGGGCCGCCGTCTCCCATCGGATCGCACGGCTGAGCGTACGCACCGATATGGGCCTTTCGGACCGCGAGGTCGGTGACTGGCTCGGGGCGGCGTCATCGTACGTGGTGTCGCTCATCCCGTCATGCTAGCCGCGTCGCAGCCGGCGCTCGCGCCCACTTCCGCGCCTACTCCCTGACAGTCGAGCCCGCCGGTTGGCCGTGTCTGTGAGCTTCTGACGGAATCGTCCATTCCCTGTCCTTGATCAGTAACAAACCCATGAGGCGCGTCTGCTGAGGGTGATTCCTGGTGAAGACTGCGTTTTCCGTTGAGAGTCGGGAGCCGTCGGTGCCGTTGCGCAGCGTCACGGCCGCCTTTCCGGAGCGACGGCTGATGG
>NZ_JBFAPH010000242.1:0-9509 GCF_040675635.1 Streptomyces sp. NPDC049577 | reverse complement strand
AGCCGATGGCAGGGTCGTGCTCATGACAATGCGCGTCTCGCGATTATCGACCCGCGTGACGCATGGGCCCCAGACCGGATTTCGGCCAGTCGGCGTCGATCGCCCGCGATACGGCCCGCGAGGGTCAGGCCCATGTCGATGCCGGACGACACCCCCGCCGCGGTGACGTACTTGCCGTCGGTGACGACCCGCTCCCCCGTCGGGTCGGCGCCGAGCGCGGCGAGCTGCTCCAGGGCGAGCCAGTGGGAGGTCGCCCGGCGACCCGTCAGGAACCCCGCGGAGGCCAGGATCAGGGAGCCGGTGCACACCGACGTCGTCCAGGTCGTGTGCGCGTCGGCCGCGCGCAGCCAGTCCCGCACCGGGCCCGGGCCCAGCGGCAGGTTCTGCACGGGCCCGCCGGGCACCACGACGATGTCGGGCCGGGGCACGTCGGCCAGTGACGCCGCGGCGACGAGCGCGAGGCTGCCGCTGTCGTTGCCGACGGGCCCGGGGCGCTCGGCGACGAAGACCGGCTCGGCGCCCGGGATCCGGCCGAGCGTCTCGTAGGGGCCGACGGCGTCGAGGCAGGTGAAGCCGGGGTAGAGCAGGATGGCGATCTGCATGAGGAAACCTTTCTCTCCTACTGTTGGGTGGGTGTTTCCGCTCAGGTGGCGGGCCCGGCGGCACGGAAGCGCCGCCGGTACTCGGCCGGGGCCGTGCCCAGGGCGCGGACGAAGGCCCGGCGCATGGCCTCGGGTGTGCCGTAGCCGCAGGCGCGGGAGACCTCCTCGACGCCGTCCGGGCCGTCCTCCAGCAGCCGCCGGGCGGTCTCCAGGCGGACGCGCTCGACGTAGCGTCCGGGCGGCATGCCGACCTCGGACCGGAAGGTCCGCGCGAAGTGCCGGGGCGACATGTTCGCGCGCGCGGCCAGAGCCTCGACGGACAGGTCGGCCCCGGGGTGCTCGGCGATCCAGTGCTGCACCTCGCGCAGCGGCGGCCGGCGCGCGGTCTGGGCGGCGAGCTGGGCGCTGAACTGCCGCTGGTTGCCCGGGCGGCGCAGGAAGACCACCAGGTGGCGGGCGACGGCGAGGGCGCGCTCCCGGCCGTGGTCCTCCTCGACGAGCTGGAGGGCGAGGTCGATGCCCGCCGTGACGCCCGCCGAGGTGGCGACGCGCCCGTCCCGCACGTAGATGGGCTCGACGTCCACCCGTACGTCCGGGAACCGCTCGGCCAGGGTGGCGCAGTAGGCCCAGTGCGTGGTGACCCGGCGGCCGTCCAGCAGTCCTGCCCCGGCGAGCAGGAACGCCCCCGTGCAGACGGAGACGAGCCGCCCGGCGCGCGGGCCGTGCTCGCGCAGCCAGGCGACGAGCCGGGGATCCGGGTCGTCCAGGCAGTGGCCGCCGGGCACCAGCAGGACGTCCGGTGCCGCTTCCCCGTCCAGCGCGCCGTCCGGCGCCAGCCGCAGCCCGCTGTGGGTGCGCACCGGCCCGCCGTCGGCGGTCGCGGTGCGGACCTCGTAGCCGCCCGACCGGCCGGCCGCCGCCGTCGCGCCGTGGAACACCTCGAGCGGTCCGGTGACGTCGAGGCTCTGGACGCCCTCGTAGAGGACGATCAGCACGGTACGGCGGGAGGTCGTCATGCCGTCATGCTCGCGGCCCGCGCGCGACGGCCGCAATGACGGATTCCCCGCCTTTCCTGCCATCGGCCCGCACTGTGATCTCGGCCCTTTCCCGCAGGCCCAACCGGTAAGTAGCGTGCGCGACATGACTTCTCTGCCCGAGCACGCCGGACGGCGCTGCTACAGCGTTCTCAACCCCTACCACTCCGCGCAGTACTTCTCCCCGGACATCCAGCGGGAGCTGAACGCGATCGGCATCGAGGAGTGGGGCCGCGTCTACCTCGCGGCGCGCGCCGCCGCTTTCGGGCCGGTCGGCCCGGGCACGGTGACGGCCGCGTTCTTCAGCTTCAGCCACGACCTGGTGAGCCGTCACCTGCCCGCGGTCTGGGAGATCGCCTCGCCGGAGGCCGTGCTGGAGGCCCGGCTGCGCGCCGCCGACAGCCAGCTGCGCCGCCACCTCGGCGAGGAGGCCGTGGCCTCCCCGGAGCTGGCCGAGGCCGCCGAGCTGGCGCTGCGGGCCGCCGAGGCGTGCGAGCGCCCCATGCGCCCGCTGTACGCCGCGCACGCCGACCTGCCCGTGCCGGACGCCCCGCACCTGGCACTGTGGCACGCCACGACGCTGCTGCGCGAGCACCGCGGCGACGGGCACCTGGCGGTGCTCCTGCATGCCGGTCTCGACCCGATCGAGGCGCTGGTGAGCCACACGGCGACCGGCAAGGGCATGTCCGACAAGTGGCTGCTGAAGACCCGTGGCTGGAGCGAGGAGGACCTGGCCGCCGGCCGGGAGCGGCTGCGCGGGCGCGGGCTGCTCGACGCGGACGGCGCCCTGACGGCGGCCGGTGCCGCGCTGCGGGAGGAGCTGGAGGTGGAGACGGACCGGCTGGACCGTGCCCCGTACGAGCACCTGGGCGCGGCCGGGGTCGAGCGCCTGACCGAGCTGGCGGGCCGCTTCACCATGGCCATCGTGGAGGCCGGCGGCTTCCCGGCGGATCTGCGGGGCTGAACCGGTTGCGGCGGGGGCGCCGCGCCGTCGGGGCCGGCGGTACCTGCCACAATGCGGAGCGCGGGCTCGCGGGGGGAAACCCCCAGAGCCCGCGAGCCCGGACAGCCGGAAGAAAGCAGAGCGTGATCGTGACGACGTCGACGTCGATCGAAAGCAGGATCGCCGAGGAGCTCGGCGTGCGGGAGCGGCAGGTCAAGGCGGCCGTCGACTTGCTCGACGGCGGTTCGACCGTGCCGTTCATCGCGCGCTACCGCAAGGAGGCGACCGGGGCGCTCGACGACGCCCAGCTGCGCACGCTGGAGGAGCGCCTGCGCTACCTCCGGGAGCTGGAGGAGCGCCGGACGGCGGTGCTGGAGTCCGTGCGGGCCCAGGGCAAGCTGGACGAGGCGCTGGAGGCGCGGATCCGCGAGGCCGACTCCAAGGCCCGGCTGGAGGACATCTACCTGCCCTTCAAGCCCAAGCGGCGCACCAAGGCGCAGATCGCGCGGGAGGCCGGGCTGGAGCCGCTGGCCGACGGGCTGCTCGCGGACCCGTCGGTCGAGCCGCTCGTGGCGGCCGCCGCCTTCGTCTCGGCGGACAAGGGCGTCGCGGACGCCGCCGGGGCGCTGGAGGGCGCGCGGGCGATCCTCACGGAGCGGTTCGCGGAGGACGCCGACCTGATCGGCGAGCTGCGCGAGCGCATGTGGACGCGCGGGCGGCTGGCCGCGAAGGTGCGGGAGGGCAAGGAGGAGGCCGGCGCGAAGTTCGCCGACTACTTCTCCTTCGCCGAGCCCTTCACCCAGCTGCCCTCGCACCGGGTGCTCGCCATGCTGCGGGGCGAGAAGGAGGAGGTCCTCGACCTCACGCTGGAGCCCGAGCCGGACGACGCGCCGGCCGAGGGCCCCAGCTCCTACGAGCAGGCCATCGCCCGCCGCTTCGGGGTCGCCGACCGGGGCCGGCCGGCGGACAAGTGGCTGGGTGACACCGTGCGCTGGGCGTGGCGCACCCGCGTCCTGGTCCACCTCGGCATCGACCTGCGGCTGCGGCTGCGGCAGGCCGCCGAGGACGAGGCGGTCCGCGTCTTCGCCGCCAACCTGCGCGACCTGCTGCTCGCCGCGCCCGCCGGCACCCGCGCCACGATGGGCCTGGACCCCGGCTTCCGCACGGGCGTGAAGGTCGCCGTCGTCGACGCGACCGGCAAGGTCGCGGCCACCGAGACGATCTACCCGCACGTCCCGCAGAACAAGTGGGACGCCTCGCTCGCCACCCTCGCCCGGCTGGCGCGCGAGCACCGCGTCGAGCTCGTCGCGATCGGCAACGGCACGGCCTCCCGCGAGACGGACCGGCTGGCCGCCGATCTCATCGCCCGGCACCCGGAGTTGAAGCTCACCAAGGTGATGGTCTCGGAGGCCGGCGCCTCGGTGTACTCCGCCTCCGCCTTCGCCTCGCAGGAACTGCCCGGTCTGGACGTCTCGCTGCGCGGTGCCGTCTCCATCGCCCGGCGGCTCCAGGACCCGCTGGCCGAGCTCGTGAAGATCGACCCGAAGTCCATCGGGGTCGGCCAGTACCAGCACGACCTGTCCGAGGTGAAGCTGTCCCGCTCCCTCGACGCGGTCGTCGAGGACTGCGTCAACGGCGTCGGCGTGGACGTCAACACCGCTTCCGCGCCGCTGCTCTCGCGCGTCTCGGGCATCGGCGCCGGTCTCGCCGAGAACATCGTCGCCCACCGCGACTCGAACGGGCCCTTCCGCTCCCGCAGGGCGCTCAAGGACGTGCCGCGCCTCGGCCCGAAGGCGTACGAGCAGTGCGCCGGCTTCCTGCGCATCCGGGGCGGCGACGACCCGCTGGACGCGTCCAGCGTGCACCCCGAGGCGTACCCGGTGGTGCGGGCCATGGCGAAGACGACGGGCGGCGACGTCGCCTCGCTCATCGGCAACACGGCGGTGCTGCGCTCGCTGCGCCCCGGCGACTTCGTCGACGACTCCTTCGGTCTGCCGACCGTCACCGACATCCTGCGCGAGCTGGAGAAGCCGGGCCGCGACCCGCGCCCGGCCTTCCGCACCGCGACCTTCAAGGAGGGCGTCGAGAAGATCGGCGATCTCCGGCCGGGGATGGTGCTGGAGGGTGTCGTCACGAATGTGGCGGCGTTCGGGGCGTTCGTGGACATCGGCGTCCACCAGGACGGTCTGGTGCATGTGTCGGCGATGTCGAAGACGTTCGTCAAGGATCCGCGGGACGTCGTCAAGCCGGGTGACATCGTGCGGGTGAAGGTGATGGAGGTGGACATCGCGCGCAAGCGGATTTCGCTGACGCTCAGGCTGGACGACGGGGCGCCGTCCGGCGGGGCGCCGAAGAAGGAGCGGGAGCGCCGTCCGTCCGCACCGCGCCAGCGCAAGGGCTCCGCCCCGGCGCCGGCCAACGACGCGATGGCCGATGCTCTCCGCCGCGCGGGGCTGCTGTAGTCCTGGGGGCTTCGCCCCCAGACCCCCGGGCCGCGCTCCGCGCGGTGTCCTCAAACGCCGGACGGGCTGAGTTGTGCGTACCGCCCCCGGTCACGGGAACGCGGGCAAGCGCTTGTCGTACAGCCACGGGTTGAGCACTCTGCTCAACCCGCGGCCCGTCGTGCGGTCCACGTGCGCGAGGAACATCCTCGTGTCCGCGTTGCCGCCGCGGTGGGCCGTGTGCCATGTGCGCAGTACGTGGAAGAAGTCCGCGTCGCCCGCCGCGAGGCGCAGCGCGTGGAGGGCGCACGCGCCCCGGACGTAGACGCGGTCGTCGAAGAGGTGCCGGCGGCCCGGGTCCGCGATGCGCAGGTTCTGGCGGCTGCCCGCCAGGTCGTTGTGGGCCTGGCGGGCCAGCGTGTCCGCGTCGTCCTCGTCGAGGTGCTCGGACCACAGCCACTCCGCGTACGTGGCGAAGCCCTCGTTGAGCCAGATGTGCTGCCAGTCCGTCAGGCCGACGCTGTTGCCGTACCACTGGTGGGCGATCTCGTGGGCGACGAGCGTCTCCCAGCCGCGGCGCCCGTCCACGTGGTTGCGGCCGAAGACGGACAGGGTCTGGTTCTCCACCGGTGCCGCGAGGTCCGCGTCGACGACGACGGCGCCGTAGGACTCGAAGGGGTAGGCGCCGAAGCGGTCGGCGAAGGCGCGCAGGATCTCGGGCTGGCGGGCCAGGTCGTGCCGCGCGGGGTCCGCGAGGTGCGCCGGATAGGCGTTGCGGACGGGGACGGGCCCGTCGTCCGCGGTCGCGTGGGTGAAGCGTCCGGTGTAGACGGCGGCGAGGTAGGTGGCCATGGGGCCGGGGTGGTGGTAGGTCCAGCGCACCGAGCCGTCCGGCAGTTCCGCGCGGTCGCGCAGCGTGCCGTTGGCCAGTGCGTGGTGGCCGCCGGGCACGGTCACGGCGACGGTGTAGGCGGCCTTGTCGTCGGGGCGGTCGTTGCAGGGGAACCACGAGGGCGCGCCCACCGGCTGGGAGGCGACGAGCGTGCCGTCGTGCGGGTCGCCGGTGGCGTCCCAGCCGATGGCGCCGAAGGGCGTGCGGACGGGGCCGGGCCGGCCGGCGTAGCGGATGTCCAGCTGGAAGGGCCGGCCGGGGGCGAGCGGTCGCGGGGCGGTGAGGTAGATCTTGCCGTCCCGGCGGTGGACGGGCACCCGGTGCCCGTCCAGCCGCGCCTCGGCCACCGTGAGGGCGGCCAGGTCGAGTTCGACGCGGCCGATGCGGTCGGCCGCGACCGCCCGGATCCGGGCGTGGCCGTCCAGCCACGCCCGGCCCGGGTCGTAGGCGAGCCGCAGGTCGTAGGCCAGGGTGCGGTGGCCGTACGAGCCGTGGCGCGGGAAGTAGGGCTGCCGCTCCCCCGCCCGCAGCCGGCTCACGTCGGCGGCGGCCGCCGCGAGGGGCAGGGCCGCCACCGCCGTGAGCACGGCGCGCCGGCTGCACCATGCGTGTTTCCGTAAGGTCATGCTTCCCCGCCCCTCGAACCCGGTCCGCTCGTCCTATGCCACGCGTTCGGCCGCCGGTGCGCCCGCCGCCACCGGTACGCGTCGTTCGCCGGCGATGGGGTTGCCCGCCCAGCGGGTGCCGGCCGGCACGGTCTCGCCGCGCATGACCAGCGACGACGGGGCGATGGCGGTGTGTTCGCCGACGCTCGTGCCGGGCAGCAGGATGCCGTGCGGGCCGAGCGAGGCGCCGTCGCCGAGGCGGACGGTGTCCATGCGCATGATCCGGTCGTGGAAGAGGTGCGTCTGCAGGACGCAGCCCCGGTTGACGCTGACGCCGTCGCCGAGCGAGACGAGGTCGGTCTCCGGCAGCCAGTGGGTGTCGCACCACACGCCGCGGCCGACCTTGACGCCGAGGCTGCGCAGCCACCAGTTGATCACCGGGGTGCCGGTGAAGGGGGCGATGAGGAAGGGCACGGCGAGGGATTCGACGAAGGTGTCGTACAGCTCGTTGCGCCAGACGAAGGAGCTCCACAGCGGGTGTTCGCCGGTCTTGAACCGGCCGACGAGCAGCCACTTGGCGGCCGTCGCGGTCAGCGCGGCGACGATGCCGGCGCCCAGCAGGAGCGGTCCGCCGACGAGCGCGGCCAGCCCGAGGCCGCCGCTGACGAAGGCGTCCTGCTCCCCCACCAGCACGGCCTCGGCGAGGGCGAGACCGCACATCAGCGGCAGGATGCGGCACATCTCGACGGCCGCGCGGGCGAGGACGAGCCGTCGCGGCGGCTCGAACGTGCGCCCCTCGGCGGCGTGGGTGGCCACGCGCGGCAGCGGCATCGCGGGCCGGCCCAGCCAGGACGTGCCGGGCTCGCTGTGCTCGGGGGCGTCGGAGAGCACGCCGATCAGGCCGTGGTCGGGGACGCTGCGCCCGGGTCCCACGATGCCGGAGTTGCCGACGAAGGCGCGCCGGCCGACGCGGGCGGGGCCCAGTCGCAGCCATCCGCCGCGCAGTTCGTAGGGGGCGACGAGGGTGTCGTCCGCGAGGAAGGCGCCGTCCTCGACGGTGAGCAGCGACGGCAGCGGCAGGACGGTCGAGATCTCGGCGCGCCGGCCGACCTTGGCGCCGAGCATGCGCAGCCAGGTGGGGGTGGCGAGGCTGGCGTAGAGCGGGAAGAGGCTGGCCCGGGTGCCGGTGAGCAGACGGGTGACGAGCCAGGCCCGCCAGGCGACGCCGCCGCAGGCCGGGTGGAGGCCGGGGCGCAGGCCGCGGCCGAGCAGCCGGACGGTCAGGGCGACGACCATGATCCAGCAGACGGCGGTGACGAAGGTGAACGGCGGTACGGCGGCGAGCAGCAGCAGTGCCGCGGCGGAGAGGGTGGCGCACCCCTTGACGAGGAAGTAGGTGCCGACGAGGGCGGGTGCGGCGGCGATCAGGGGGAGCGCGGGCAGCGCGAACAGGGTCAGCGCGTAGACGGCCGCCCAGCGGCGGGAGCGGTGCGCCCTCGGCTCGGGCCAGTCGCCGGACGGGGACGGGGCGGTGTGCTGCGGGGTGCCGTCCACGCGCGGCGGGACGCGGTCGCCCGCCGCCACGGCGGGCGCCGGGATGCCCGGGACGCGCGCGGTGAGCGGCCGGATCGTGCCGTCGACGGGGCGGGCGGTGCCGTTGTGCGGAGCCGTGGCCGGGGCCCGGTCGGCGGCGGGGCGGGCCGGGGAGCCCTCCCAGATCCGGCCGGCCGGGACGTGCCCGTCGAGGCAGGCGCCGGGGGCGAGCTGGGCGCCGGGGCCGAGCGAGGCGCCCGGCATCAGCATGGTGCGGTGGCCGACGCGGGCGTCGGCGCCGATGGTGACCGCGCCCAGGTGGAGGGTGTCGCCGTCGAGCCACCAGCCGGCGATGTCGGCCTCGGGTTCGACGCTGCAACCGTCGCCGAGCTCGGCGAGGCCGGTGACGGGCGGCATGGCGTGCAGGGCGACGTTGCGGCCCGTGCGGCAGCCGAGGGCGCGCGCGTAGCGCCCGGCCCAGGGGGTGCCGAGGAGGGCCGGCACGCCGAAGGCGGCGACGGCGCGCTCGGCGGTCCACAGCCGCAGATGGGTGCGCCCGCCGCGCGGGTACGTGCCGGGGGTGATGCCGCGGGTGAGCAGCCGGGCGGCGAGGGCGCCGAGTACGAAGCGGGCGGGGGCGCTGTAGAGGACGATCCAGCCGGCGAGAACGAGCCACCAGGAGGTATGGGGGGTCCAGGCCTTGGGGGCGAGCAGCCCGAGGACGTTGTCGGCGGCCGCCAGGCCCACCAGGATCCGCAGCCCGGTGAGGCCGAACAGGGCGGTCTGGACGAGGATCTGGGCGGCTCCGGTGCGGCGCCGCACGGGGCGGACCCGGTGGCCGGTGGTGTCGCGGCCGGCTCCGGGGGTCCCGTGGTGCTCGGCGAGGGAGTCGATGTGCTCGGCCATGTCGCGCAGGACGGGGTGCCGGTAGAGGCCGGCGACCGAGACGCCGGGGTGGTGCTCGCGCAGGGCGGAGGCCATACGGGCGGCGGTCAGGCTGGTGCCGCCCATGGCGACGAAGTCGGAGCCGGCGGTGGGCCGGACGCCGAACAGCTCCTCCCAGAGGGAGGCCAGCCGGGCCGCGGTGCCGTGCAGCTCCTCGGCCGGCCCGTCGGCGTCGGCGTTCTCCAGCGGCCAGGGCAGGGCGTCGCGGTCGACCTTGCCGGAGGTGCGGGTGGGCAGGTCGCCGACCTCGGCGAGGACGGGGACGAGCGCGGCGGGCAGCCGCTCGCCGAGCAGCTTCCGCGCGAGCTGCCGCTCGTAGCCGGGGCCGGGCACGAGGTAGCCGACGAGCAGCTGACCGCCGGCCGGGGTGCCGCGGACGGCCGCGGCGGCGCCGCGGACGCCCGGCAGGGCGCTGAGGGCGGCGTCGATCTCGCCGAGTTCGATGCGGCGGCCGCCGAGCTTGATCTGGTCGTCGGCGCGGCCGGCGAAGACCAGTTCCCCGCCGGCCGTCCAG
>NZ_JBFAPH010000241.1:0-9534 GCF_040675635.1 Streptomyces sp. NPDC049577 | reverse complement strand
GGCCGCGCGGCGCGGCCGCGGGTGACGGTGATCGCAGGGTCGAGCACGGCGTCCGCCGCGAGGTCGGCCCCGAGCGGCTCCGGCGTGCCCGGTGCCCGCGGTTCGTCGACGGCCTCCAGCAGCGCCGCCACCGTCTGCCGTTCGAAGAGGGTGCGGACGGGGAGTTCCACGCCCAGCCGGCGGCGCACCCCGCTGATCACGCGGGTGACCAGCAGCGAGTGCCCGCCCAGGGCGAAGAAGCTGTCGTCGATCGTGACCTGCGGGACCCCGAGGACCTCGGCGAACAGCTCGCACAGGATGCGTTCGCGCGGGTTGCGGGGGGCACGGCCCGTCGACAGGGCGCCGTAGTCCGGCGCGGGCAGGGCCGACCGGTCCACCTTGCCCGTCGGGGCGAGCGGCAGGACGTCCAGGACCACCACGGCGGACGGGACCATGTAGTCGGGCAGCAGGCCCGCCAGGTGGGCGCGGAGCGTCAGCCCGTCCAGGCCGGCGGCGTCCCCGGTGGGCACGGCGTACGCGACGACGGACGTGCCGCCGCGCTCGTCCTTCCTGGGGACGACGACCGCTTGCGCGACTCCCGGGTGGTTGCCGAGGACGGCCTCGATCTCGCCGGGCTCGACCCGGAAGCCCCGGATCTTGACCTGCCCGTCGAGGCGGCCGATGAACTCCAGCTCGCCGTCGGGGTTCCAGCGCACGGTGTCGCCGGTGCGGTACATGCGGGCGCCCGGTTCGCCGAACGGGTCGGCCACGAAGCGGTCGGCGGTCAGCCCGGGGCGGCCCAGGTAGCCGCGGGCCAGTCCGGCTCCGGCGACGTGCAGTTCCCCGGGCACCCCCGGGGGGACGAGGGCGAGGTCGCGGTCGAGGACGTAGGCGCGGGCGTTGACGGTGGGGCGGCCGATCGGGGGCGTGCCGCCGCCGGAGAGCGGCGAGCTGAGCGTGGCGCAGACGGTGGTCTCGGTGGGGCCGTATCCGTTGATGAAGCGGCGGCCGCCGGACCAGCGCCGGACCAGCTCCCCGGAGGAGGCCTCCCCCGAGACGATCATCGAGGTGAGGGAGGGCAGGTCCTCCGGTTCCATCACGGTGAGCGCCGCCGGGGGCAGGGTCGCGTGGGTGACGCCGTGCCGCGCGACCAGGGCGGCGAGGGCCGGGCCGGGTGCGGTCTGCTCCGCCGGGGCCATCACCAGGGTCGCGCCGGTCAGCAGGCCGCCGCACAGTTCCCACACGGCCGAGTCGAAGCTGTGGGAGGCGAACTGCAGGACCTTGCTGGCGGCGGTGACGCCGAACCGCCGCACCTGTGCCTGGACCACGCCGGAGATGCCGGAGTGGGTGACGACCACGCCCTTGGGGCGGCCGGTGGAGCCGGAGGTGTAGATGACGTAGGCGGGGCTCGCGGAGGACAGCGGGCGCGACCGCTCGGCGTCGGCGACGTCCGTGCGGGCACACCGGTCGATCGCGCGCCGGGTGGCGTCCCGGTCGAGGACGATCCGGGGAATGCCCCGCCCGGGGAGCATCTCGGGGGTCCGGCCGCTGGTGAGCATGAGGGCCGGGCGGGCGTCGTCGAGCATGAAGCCGATCCGGGCCGCCGGGTAGTCCGCGTCCAGCGGCAGATAGGCGGCGCCCGCCTTGAGGACGGCGAGGGTGGCGACGACGGACTCGACGGAGCGCGGCAGGGCGATCGCCACGATGCCCTCCGGTCCGGCGCCGTGGTCGATCAGATGCCGGGCCAGCTGGTTGGCGCGGGCGTTGAGCTCCCGGTAGGACAGCGTCCGTACGTCTCCGGCGCCGTCGTCGAAGACGAGCGCGGTCGCGGCGGGTGTCCTGGCCACCTGGGCCTCGAACAGGTCCGGCAGCGGCAGGTCGGGGACGTCGTCGTGGCTGTCGCCGCTGCGGGCCAGCAGCTCGGCGCGCTCGCCCGGGACGAGGAGGTCGACCGTGTTCAGGCGCCGGCCGGGGTCGGCGGTCACCGCGTCGAGCAGGCGCAGCAGCCGTTCCGTCAGGTTCCGCACGGTCTCCCGGTCGAACAGGTCGGTGCTGTACTCGGCGACGGCGTCCATGCCCTGCGGGCTGCGGTCCGCGCCGTGCCGTTCGCGCAGGCTGATGGAGAGGTCGAAGCGGCAGGCGCCGGTGCTCACGTCCAGGTCGGCGACGTCGAGGCCCGGGAGCGCCGGCCTGGCCTGCGGGGCGTTCTGGAGCGCGAGCAGCACCTGGAACAGCGGGTGGTGGGCGAGGCCGCGCGCGGGCGCGAGGGTCTCCACCAGCCGCTCGAAGGGCACGTCCTGGTGCGCGTAGGCGGCCAGGTCGGTCTCCCGGACGCGGGCCAGCAGGTCGCGGAAGGAGGGGTTGCCGGAGGTGTCCGTGCGCAGGACGAGGGTGTTGACGAAGAAGCCGACGAGCCCGTCGAGGGCGTGGTCGGTGCGACCGGCCACGGGGGTGCCGATGGCGATGTCGGTGCCCGCGCCCAGCCTGGTCAGCAGGGCCGCGAGGGCCGCGTGCAGCACCATGAACGGGCTGGCGCCGCACTTCCCGGCCAGTTCGGCGATCCGCCCGTGCAGGTCCGCGTCCACCGTGAAGTGCAGGGTGTCGCCGCGCTGCGAGGCGGCCTGCGGGCGGGGCCGGTCGGCGGGCAGCTCGGTGCATTCGGGCAGACCGGCCAGCGCGCCGGTCCAGTACGCGAGCTGGCGCGCGGACCGGCCGGCGGGATCACTCTCGTCCCCCAGCAGTTCCCGCTGCCACAGCGTGTAGTCGGCGTACTGGACGGGCAGCGGGTCGAGGCCGGGCCCGTCGCCGGTGCGGTGCGCGGCGTAGGCGGTGGCGAGGTCCCGCCACAGCGGGGCCAGCGACCAGCCGTCGCAGGCGATGTGATGGACCACGAGCGCCAGGACGTGCCGGTCGGGGGCCGGCGCGAACAGCTCGGCCCGCACGGGGATCTCCGTCCGGAGGTCGAAGGGGCGGCGGACGGCGGCCGCCACGGCCGGCTCCAGCGCCTCCTCGGTGACCGGGGTGACGACCAGGGGCGGGATCGCGGCCTCCCGGTCCAGGACGTGCTGCCGGGGGACGCCGGCCGTCTCGGGGAAGACGGTGCGCAGGCTCTCGTGGCGGGCCACCACCTCGCCCAGCGCGGCCCGCAGCGCCTCGTGGTCCAGGTCGCCGGTCAGGGTCAGGACCAGGGGGACGTTGTAGGCGGCGCTCGCGCCCTGGAGGCGGTGCAGGAACCACAGGCGGCGCTGGGCGAAGGAGAGCGGGATCTCCGCCGGCCGGGCGGCGGGGACCAGCGCGGGCCGGTCCCCGGCGGCCGCCTTGCGGACCGCCTCCGCCAGGCCGGCCACGGTCGGCGTCTCGAAGACGGCGCGGACCGGGAGCTCCAGGCCGAGCACGGACCGCAGCCGGGAGCAGAGCCGGGTGGCCGCCAGCGAATGCCCGCCGAGGGCGAAGAAACTGTCGTCGATCGTGACGCCGGGCACCACCAGGATGTCCGCGTACAGGCCGCACAGCAGCTCTTCGAGGGGGTCGCGGGGGGCGCGGCCGTCCGCGACCGAGCCCGTGCCGGGCGCCGGCAGGCGGCGGCGGTCCACCTTCCCGTTGGGCGTCAGGGGCAGCGCGTCCAGCACGACGGTCGCGGCGGGCAGCAGATAGGCGGGCAGGCGGTCGCCGAGGTGGGAGCGGACGGAGGCGATGAGCGCGCCGGTGTCGCGGGCCGCCGTGGGGGTGTTGGCCAGCGAGGTGAGCGGCACGCCCGTGGGGGCGGGGACGATACCGGGCGCGCCCGGTGCTCCGGGGGCTCCGGGGGCTCCGGCCGCTCCGGGAGCTTCGGGGGCCAGCACGATGTCCAGGGCGCCCTCGTCGGTGTCCGACCAGATGGCGGCGGTCCGCAACCCCAGGCGGTCGCCCAGTTGGTGGAACGACTCCAGGGCGGGGGCGCGGTCCTCGCCGTCGTCCGGGGGGCGTATCTCGCCGTGCTCCTCCAGGGCCCGCAGGGCGGCGAGCACCGGTGCGGTCCGGGCATCGGGCACGCCGGTCACCCGCCAGACGGCGGGCGGTTCCCCGGTGAGGCGGGCGGCGAGCGACTCCGGACCGGTCACGTCCACGCCCCAGCGCAGCTCCCGTTGCGGGACGCCGTGCGGCTGCCGTGCCGTGGGTTCCCCGTGTGTCTTGTGCAGGACGGCGTCGTAGCGGTAGCGCGTCAGTTCGTTGACGTGGCGTCCCCGCTTGACCCGGACGTCGACGCGGCCGATGCCGGTGACCGTGCCGGCGAGCTCGGTGAAGAAGGCGGGATCGACCAGCAGTTCCTTCTCCCGGATCACGCCGTGCCGGACCGCCCCGCGGACGGCCTCGGGATCGGTGGACAGGTCCGGACGGCGCAGCTGGACGTCGGCGTGGAAGCAGCGCAGCAGCCGCAGGTTGCGCACGTCCCCGATGAAGACGGCCCCGCCGGGGACGAGCAGGCCGACCGCCGTGCGCAGGACGTCCGCCAGGTAGTGCACGTCCGGGAAGTACTGCGTGACCGAGTTGACGACCACCGTGTCGAAGAATCCGGTGGGCAGGCCGTCGGCGACATCGGCGGCCTGGGTCCTGAGCTCCACCCGGCCGGCGATCGAGGGGTCCTGGGCCACCAGGCCGCGCAACGCCTCGATGACCGGGCCGGAGAAGTCCGTTCCCCAGTAGGCCTCGCACTCCGGGGCCAGCCGGGACATCAGCAGGCCGGTGCCCACGCCGATCTCCAGGACCCGGCGGGGGCGCAGCTCCCGGATCCGCTCGACGGTGGCGTCCCGCCACTCCCGCATCTGTTCCAGGGGGATCGGCCGGCCGTCGTAGCTGCTGTTCCAGCCGGAGAAGTTCTCGCCGAACCGGACGGAGGCGGCCTGGCTGTAGAGCGAGTCGTAGATCTGCCGCCACTCCCCCACCTGCTCGTCCTGCTCCTGCTCGCCGCGGCCGCCGGGGTCCGGGGACCAGTCGGCGGCCGGAACGACGTAGCCGACGAGCTGCTTCTGCCCGGGGCGGTCCTCCCGTGCCACGACCGCGGCCTGGGCGACGCCGGGATGGGCGGCCAGGACCGCCTCCGTCTCGCTGGGCTCGACGCGGAAACCGCGGATCTTGACCTGGTCGTCGCTGCGGCCGAGGAACTCCAGGAGCCCGTCCGGGCGGTGGCGCACCAGGTCGCCGGTGCGGAACAGACGGGCCCCGGGCGGCCCCGACGGGTCGGCGACGAATCGTTCCGCCGTCAGACCGGGGCGCTTCCAGTAGCCACGGGCCAGGCCGGTGCCGCCGAGGTAGAGCTCTCCCGTCCCGCCCGGCGGCACCGGCCGCAGGGACACGTCGAGGACCTCGGTGCGCATCCCGGCCATCGCCGTGCCGATGGGCACCACCGCGCCCGGATCACCGGGGCCGGTCACCGCGTGGCAGGTCGCGAACGTGGTGGTCTCCGTCGGCCCGTACCCGTCGACGACCGTGGTCCCGGGGCACTCGCGCAGCACCCGGCGCACGGCTTCCGGGGAGACCGCGTCCCCTCCGGTCCACACCTCGCGCACGCCCCGGAAGCACCGGGGATCCTCCTCGGCGAGGACCGCGAAGAGCCCGGCCGTCACCCACAGGCCGGTGATCCCGGCGTCCGCGACCGCCGCCGCGATCCCCGGGGCGTCCAGCTCGCCCGCGGGGGCGACCACGACCCGGCCCCCGGAGAGCAGCGGCACCCACAGCTCGTAGGTGGACGCGTCGAAGGCGTGCGGCGAGTGCAGCAGGACCCGCTCGTGCGCGCCGCCGCGCCAGACCGGGTCCGCGGCCAGGCCCACCACGTTCTCCTGCGTCACTGCGACGCCCTTGGGCGTGCCCGTGGAACCGGAGGTGAACATCACGTAGGCCAACTGCCGCGCGTCCGCGTCGCCTTCGGGAACGTCCGGGCCCGAGGCGTCCCGGCCTGATGCGGCCGGGGCCGCGGGGGCGGCGACGTCGATCACCCGGACCCCGACGGCGAGTTCGGAGACGCGCGGCGGATCGTCGGTCAGCACCACGCGGGCGCCGGTCTCGCCCAGGATCCACTCCAGCCGCGACGAGGGGTGCCGGGAGTCCAGCGGCACGTAGAAGCCCCCGGCCTTGACCACCGCGAGCAGGGACACCACCAGCTCGGCCGACCGCTCCAGCAGCACCGCGACGGCGCTCTCGGGGCCCACGCCGTGTCCGGCCAGCACTCCCGCGAGGCGCTCGGCGCGGGCGTCGAGCTCCCGGTAGGTCCAAGCGGTGCCGCCGCACACCAGCGCGATCGCCCCGGGCGTCCGCGCGACCTGGCGTGCGAAGGCCTCCGCGAGCGTCGGTGGGTGCGAGGTCGCGTCCTCGCCGTCCCGGCCGGCGGACGGGTGCGGGCGGCCGGTGGCGAGGGCGGGGGTTCGCCCGTCGTGCCTGGGCGGACCGGAGTGGTGCTGTGCGGGCATGCTTCGACAACTCCCTTACACGGAGGGGGTGGTGAGCGGAAGCCGGGGACGTGCACCTCGTGTGCAGATCCACTTGGGGAGACTTGCCCAATCTGCGACAGCGACCGTCGATCGGACGACACCGAAGTTGCGAAAGTGATCGCGAAGCAGGCGTTTCCGGCCGACTTGCCCAGCCGCCCCTCCGAGCACACGTGTAACCGCCAGTAATGCGTAGATCACCCGCAGGTTCGGTGGTGTGACCACGCGATCCGGAAGGCGCATTCCGCCCGGCCGCCGTCCAAGGACGTGATGTTCGGACATGCGGCGGCGGCCCGACATTGGCCGGAACGCGCGCCCGCGTCCTTGCCCACGGACGGTTCGCCCTGTTGCAGTGCGGTCAACCTCCCTCTGACCAGGGGGAGTTTGCCGTGCGCGCCGAGCGCCGGCGAGATATCGCGAGGAGACTTCTTGAACGCCATGGATCTCGGTACCGACACCCCCGAGGCGGCCCCGACCAGCGCTTTCACCCCGGAGTCCGGAGTCGTGCCCGAGATGGTCGGACGCGCGCTGCGCTTCGACTCCCCCCGCTACCGGCCCACCGACAGCTACGCGGACGTCGCCGCCGACAAGGTGTGGCGGGCGCACACGAGCCTCGGTCTGACCGGTGAGAGCCGGGAGTCGATCCTGGCTCTCGTCCGGGAGGTGTGCGCCCCCTGGGCCGGCCTCCCCGTCGGAACGCCCCCCGAGCACTCGTGCTGGGTGTCCATCGACGGGATGCCCTTCGAGTTGTCGATCGCCTGGGCCGGCGACAAGCCCGGGGTCCGGCTGTCCCTGGAGTGCCCGGGCAGCGGAACGCCCCGCTCCCGCATGGAGGACAGCATGGCGCTCACCCGCCGGCTGGCCGGTCGCCCCGGGGTCTCGATCGACCGCTGCCTGCGGGTCGAGGACCTCTTCACGGACGACGCGCCGCAGGGTTTCTTCTCCGTCGCCCACGCGATGGCCTGGCTGCCGGGGCGTCCCCCCGCCTACAAGGTCTTCCTCAACCCGGCCGTCCGGGGCCGGGAGCAGGCCGCCGCGGCGACGGAGGAGGCCATGGCACGGCTGGGGCTGGAGCGCCCGTGGCGCGCGCTGGCCGGCCATCTGGACGGTGTCGACGACCCGGCGCACGAGCCCGTCGCCGTCGCGCTGGACCTCGTGGACACGGACGAGTTCCGGGTCCAGGTGTACGTGGCGCACAGCGGTGTGTCCGCCGAGGACATCGACGGCATGGCGGCCGTCGCGCGGGACTGGGTCCCGGGCACCTTCGCCCGGGCGCTGTCACAGATCAACGGGCCCCACGACGCCGCCGCGTGGCAGCGCAAGCCCCCGGTGACCTGCTTCACCCTCGACTCCGAGCACGACGCCCCGAGCGCGGCCGCATACATCCCCATCATTCCGGTCCACGACGACGACGCCGCGGCGCGCGACCGGGTGGCGGCCTTCCTGCGTACGGAGGGGCTGGACCCCACCTCCTACGCCCGCGTCCTGGAGGCCGTCGCCGACCGGCCGCTGAGCGAGTCGGTGACCCAGAACTTCATCTCCTACCGGGGCGGGGACGACCCCCGGTTCTCCGTCTACCTCGCGCCGGGCGCGTACCGCCCGGCCTGACCGCCGGACAGTCCCTAGGACCCGTCCGGGTCCACCCGGTCCAGGGCCGGCCGGGGGCCCGGACCGGTCTCGTGCAGCAGGTGATCGGCCGCCGCGGTGTCCGTGACCAGGCTGGTGACCAGCCCGGACCGCAGGACCGCGCCGATGGCCGCCGCCTTGCGCTGACCGCCCGCGATGGCCACGACCTCCGGGATCCGGCGCAGCCGGTCGGCCTCGACGGTGATGCAGCGCTCGCCCAGGTCGCGCCCGATGCGCCGGCCCTCGGCGTCGAAGAGGTGCGCCGACATCTCCGCCGCCGCGCCGAGGGAGGCGTAATGGGCGCGCTCCTCGTCGGTCAGCATGTCGTAGACGGTCGAGATGCCCGGGGCCCAGGAGCCGATGGAGACGGCCGCGACGGTGACCTTGTCGAAGTAGTCGAAGGCCCGCGCGATGCCCGTCTGGCCGCGCAGCGCAGCGGCCGTCGCGGAGTCGGGCAGCAGCATCGGCGCGTAGATGGGGTGCGCCTCGCCCCCGGAGACCTGGGCGGCGCGCCGCACGGCCTCCACCGAGCCGCGCTCGGCGGTGCCCGCGTCGTACACGCCGGTCAGCTGGACGACGGTGCAGGGCGGCAGCCGGTGCAGCGCGGCCGCCATGTGGATGGTGGAGCGGCCCCAGGCGAGACCGAGGACGTCCCCCTCGTGGACCAGCTCGCCGAGCAGGTCAGCTGCCACCTCGCCGAGGTTCTCGGGGTCGGGCGCGTCGTCGGCCGCGTCGGCCGGTGACTCCACGACGACCGCGTGCCGCAGGCCGTAGCGGGCACGCAGCGCGTCCGAACGCTCCGCGTCCAGCTCCGCCGGCACCCGGATCTCGATCCGCACCAGATCGCGCTCGAGCGCCGTCTCCAGCACCCGGGCGACCTTGAAGCGGCTCACGCCGAACTCCTCGGCGATCTGGATCTTCGACTTGCCCTCGAGGTAGAAGCGGCGGGCCATCGCCGCCGCCTGCACCAGCTCGGCGGGCCCCATAGGCGTGGCTGAACGGCCCGTCGACACCGCGGTCTCCTCACTACTGTGTTCACGCTTGTGGTCAAGCTGTTGGACTCGACGTCATCCTGTCAGATGCCGCGGTCCTTGATCACGCCCCGGCCTCCGCCCTCAGCAATTCGGGCGAGCGGCGCCGGGCGCTCAGTGGGCGCATGCCCAGGGTGCACCCGCGATGGCCTTCTCCGCCTGCGCGCGCAGGGAGCGTACGGTCGCCGCCGGGTCGTCCGTACCGTAAACGGCGGAACCGGCCACGAAGACGTCCGCGCCGGCCTCGGCGCAGCGCTCGATGGTCTCGGCCGAGACACCGCCGTCGACCTGCAGCCACAGCTGAAGACCGTGCCGGGAGATCAGCTCCCGGGTGCGGCGGATCTTCGGCAGCATGATGTCCAGGAACGCCTGCCCGCCGAAGCCGGGCTCCACGGTCATGATCAGCAGCATGTCGAGCTCGGGCAGCAGGTCCTCGT
>NZ_JBFAPH010000240.1:0-9595 GCF_040675635.1 Streptomyces sp. NPDC049577 | reverse complement strand
ACGCGCTGGAGGGCCCAGGGCGTGCCCTTGATGGGCCTGGCCGGGTAGGTGCACTGGCCGCTGCCGGCCAGGGAGAGCCGGTCCGGCACGTGCGGTGGAGCGGCGGCCGTGCCGAGGGCGGCGGCCGCGGCGAGCGCGAGGGCGAGCCGCAGCGCGGTGTTCCGCCGGGCGGTCGCCGCGCGACGCGTGGTGCGAGGAGTGGGGTGGGTGCGCATGCCGTACCGCCTAGGAGCCCTGCGGCTGTCTGGCGCTGTTGGTGTCCAGGCGCGGCCCGGTCGGCAGGAACCCCGACCAGTTGGCGGGTACGGGCACGGGGTCCACGCTCTTGTAGCCGAGCCGGACCTGTGCCTGGTCGGCCTCCTGCTGCCGGGCAGGGTCCGCCGCCGGCTTCCCGTCCTTGTCGTTGCCGATCCTCGCGGTGTCCGTGCTGCTGTCGTTGTTGGACTGCACGGCGTAGCGCAGGCCGGTGTCCGTGACGAGGAAGAGGGACCCGCTGCTCGTCTGGCGTCCCGTCACCTGGCGGTAGAGCAGGCCCGAGCCGGGGGTGACGTAGGCGGTCGTGGCGCCGTCGGGGGTGGTGGCGGGGAAGTCGGGGCCGGCCCAGGTGGCGAGCTCGGGGGTGCCGCCGCGGGTGAGTCCGGTGAGGATGCTGCAGACGGTGCCGGCGGACGCGCCGGAGTTCGCCTGTCGCGGCACGCCGGAGGGCCAGTGCTTCTGCCCGTAGAACTCGTCGCCGTCCGGGGTGAAGGCGGACGCGCTCACCCGGGCGGGCCGGCCGGCCTGGCCGAGGGATTCCAGCTGTTTGCTGTTGAGCAGCAGCTTCGCGGTGAAGTCGGAGACGCGCTGGACCTTGCCGCGCAGGACGACGTAGTCCTGCGTGCCGTTGCCCGTCGGGGCCTCCAGGACCGTGCCGACGCGGTCGAGCGGGCGCGGCAGGGTGCCCACTCCGGCGTCCTCGCCGGCCGCTTCGCCGAGTTCGGGGAAGACGATGGGCGCGCCGTCGCCGAGGGTGTCCAGCCAGTCCCGGGTGACGCGCTGCGGCCGGGCGCCGTCCTGGAAGAGGGAGCGCAGCAGGAGGTTGTAGGCGGAGGGCCGCGAGGATGCCCAGTCGGCGCCGCCGAGCGGGTACTTGGTGCCGTGGGGGTCGACGAGGTAGCGGGTGTCGTCGGGGCCCTGCACGTACAGTGCCTGGTCGTCGCGCAGCCGCTGCGGGCCGGTCAGCTTCTTGAGCTTCGGGTCGCGTTCGGCGAAGAGGAAGACGGCCTTCTGTGTGGTCCTGCCGTTGCCGCCGGGCTGTTCGCACACGGCCCACTGCTTCTTCTTCCCGGCCTCGGCGGCGGCGGGCATCCGGTCGGGGGCGAAGGGGATGCCGATGGTCGGGCCGCGCGGGATGTGGCCGTTGTCGAGCTCGGCCTCCTTCACCTTGATGATGCCGGACTTGTCCGGGGTGAGGAGGAGTTTGGCGGAGGCCAGGTTGAGGACGGGGTGCAGTTGCTTCCTGCCGTCCGTGATCAGCACGACATAGCGGGTGGTGGAGTCGCTGCCGACGATGACGTGGGACGCGGGGTCGTCCCAGCCCTTGGGGGCGGTCGGGCGGAACATGCCCCAGGCGCCGAACGCCGCGACGAGCAGCGCACCCGCGACGATGCCGGGCAGGACGCTGCGCAGCGGCCGGGGCGCGCCCTCCTCCGTGCCGCTGGGCGAGGGCTGCAGGAACGCGGCAACCGTCCGTTTCTTCGCAAACGTGTAGGCGTTGAGCTCGTCCCGCCGTGATGCCATGTGTCGCCGTTTCTCCCCGTTTTCCGGCTTTCGTCAGCGCGGGGCCGCCCTCGGTCCACCCTCGGTCCACCCTCGGTCCGGCGTCCGGTCCCGCTGTCGTAGGGACCCTCTACTATGCCCGTAGGAGATCGGCACCCGGGGGCCGGGGGGACGGTTCCCGGCGGGCGCCGGGCGGTGCGGGCCTTGCCGGCAAGGGCTTTGAGGGGGCTTCGAGGGGGATGGCAGTCGCTGCGCGGGTACGGGCGGAAAGCGCCGCCGACGGGGAGCCGGCCGGGCGGGACGGCTCGCGTGCGGCGGCCGCCCGGGGCGCCGGTCCGGCGGCTTCGGCGGCCGGTCGGGGCCCGGTGACGCTCCGGGCCGTCACCCGGCCGGGCTCGGTCGGCCCTGTGCGATTGCAACAACTCGTGCTGCTGGAGCTGGCGACGGCGGTGCCGCTGTGCGCCTGGGCCGCCGGCCCGCTGCTGCTGGTGCCCGCGGTAGTGGTGGCCGCGCTGCTGGTGCTGTGCGCGCTCGTGCGCCCGGGCCGCCGGCCCCTGGTGGAGTGGGCGCTGACGGCCGCGGCGGCACGGCGGCGTGTCCGGCGGGCGGCGGCGGAGACCGTGCCCGCGGACACCGATCCGCGCGTGGCGCCGGTCGTCGAGTGCGAACCGGGCCTGCGGCTGGACTCCTTCACCGACCGCGCGCAGCGCCCGGTGGGTGTCGTGGGGGACGGCACGTTCCAGTCGGTGGTGCTGGGCGTGGAGGGCGTGGACGCGCCGCTGCGGCCGCTGCGCGTCGAGAAGGCGCTGCCGCTGGCCCTGCTGCGGGACGCCATGGACGTGGACGGCATCCGGCTGGAGTCGGTGCAGGTGGTGCAGAGCGCCCTGCCCGCGCCCGCGCCCCATCTGCCCGCGCAGTCGCTGCCCGCCCGCAACTACGCGCCGCTGCAGGAGCTGACGGGCGCCCCGGCCGTGCGGCTGACGTGGGTGGCGCTGAAGCTGGATCCACAGCTGTGCCCGGAGGCCGTCCAGGCGCGGGGCGGCGGTGTGGAGGGGGTGCGGCGCTGCCTGCTGCGCGCGGCCGACCAGTTGGCGAGCCGGCTGCGCGGGGCGGGCTTCGCCGCGGCGCTCCTGTCGGAGGACGAACTGGCGGCAGCCCTGGCGACCGCCGCGAACGTCAACCCCGCCGCGACAGCCCGGGCGGGCCGTTCGGACACGCCCGCGCGGCGGACGCTGGAGACGCCCCGGGCCTGGCGCTGCGACGACCGGTGGCACACGACGTACTGGATCGGCCGCTGGCCGCAGTTGGGCCGGGGGGCGGCCTCGCTGCCCCAGCTGGCCGCGCTGCTCACCTCCCTGCCCGCGCTGTCGACGACGCTGAGCCTGACGCTCGCGCGGGGTCGGGCACAGGGCGGGCGGCCCGCGCCGGTGCTGTCGGGGCACGTCCGGGTCTGCGGCCGCAGCGCCGACGAACTGACGGCGATACGCCGTGAGGTGGAGCGTGCCGCGCGGGCGGTGCGCGTGGGTCTGGTCCGGCTGGACCACGAGCAGGTGCCGGGCGTGCTGGCGACCCTGCCGCTGGGAGGTACGCGCTGATGGCGGCCCACTCCCCCACGAGCGCCGCGGGCACGGCGGGCGCCCCGGCGCGCCGGCCGCGGCCCGGGTTCGGTCTGCTCGGCCCCCGCCGGGGGCGGCACGAGCTGCCGCCCGAGCAGTTCGGGGCGCTGGAGCTGCCGGTCGGTGACGACGGGGTGGTCGTCGGCGCGGACGCGCAGGGCGTGCCCGCCGTGCTGGGCCTGGCCCGGCCCGTGCCGTTCGACGTCGTCCTCGTCGGCGGCGTGTGGACGGCACAGGTCATCGCGTTGCGCGCGGTCGCCACGGGCGCGCGGGTCGCGGTGGAGACCGGGCGGCCGCAGCTGTGGGAGGCCTTCGCGCAGGCGGCCTCCGGCGGCCGGCAGTCCGTCACCCTGCACGACGCCGGGCGCGTGCCCCCGCAGGGGCCGTCGGTGCACAGCCCGGTGCTCGTCGTCCGCGACTGCGGCGTCCGCCCGCCGCGCGGGCGCGCGGGCGCCGCGCCCTGGCAGTCCGTTCTGACCCTGCTGCCCTACCCCGGCCCCACCACGCCCCGGTTGATGGCCGACGCCTCCCTCGTGGGTGTGCAGCGCGTCGCCCCGGACGAGGCCCGCGAGATCGGCCGGACCATGAACCTGCCGGCCGCCGACGTCGAGACGCTGTCCACTCTCCCTGACGGCGTCACCCTCTGGTGCACCCGCACGGCACGCCGGTACGTCACCCTCGGGCCGACCGAGCACGAGGTGGGGCTGCTGGGCGCGGCACGCCGCATGGAGTGACGCGCGCCACCCGCCATTTCCGATGAAGCGGGGTGAATCGGGCGCGAGAATCGGGGTGTTGCGAGGGGTGTTGACCCCGTTCGGCGGGGAAGTGTCGTGACGTACGCCGCGCGCAAGGGGATCGGGGGGCGGCCGGTGCGGCGGGGACGGCCCTGCCGCGGCCATACGAATGACGATTAGTCTTGGTGAACGTACGCACGCACTGAAGCACCCGGCGCCGAGCCCGTCGCGCGCGAGAGACGGACGGGGAGCGGCCATGGACCGGGTGACGGGAACGGTCGGCCCGCCAGTCGATCCACCGGGCGCCGGACCACATCAGCAGGAGGCATTGTGAGCAGCGATCGGGACGAGATCCGCGCCGCCGGGACCGCAGCCGGCGAGGACCGGTCCGACGCGGAGCACGAGCACGAGCCCGAGCACTCGGGCGAGTTCACGATCGACTACACGCCGCCTGCCTGGTACACGCAGACGGCGCCCTCGGCGCCGGTCGCGCCGGCTCCCGCGCCGGTGGCTCCCGCGCCCACGCCGGCGGCGCCCGCTCCGGCGCCGGCGGCCGCGGAGTCCTGGGAGCCCCCGGCGGCTCCTCAGGTCTCGCCGGCCCGGCAGGGCCCGCAGCTGTCCCAGCCGCCGCACACGCCGGACATGCCGCATGCGCCGAATCCGCAGCAGGCACTGCAGGCAGCTCAGGAGGCTCTTCCGCCGCTCCCGCCGAACTTCCCCCCGGCGTGGCCGACGCCGGCCCCGCAGGGCCCCGACCTCGTCGGCGCCCCGGGCCGGCAGGGGCTGCCGCACCCCGACCCGCAGAGCGGTTACGGCTACCCGCAGCCGAGCACGGCTCCGCACGCCGGGCCGGACGACGCCCTGGGCACGGTCGCACCCGCGGACGCCGCGGAGCCTCACGACGACGCGGCGGAAATCACCGCATCGGGTGAAGCCCACGACGTGGCCGGCCAGATGGACACGCGGTCCGACGAGACGTCGCCCGAGGAGCCCGACGACTGGCCCCTGGCGAGCCCTGCCCCGCGGCAGGATGCCGAGCAGGGCGCCGAGCAGCACGAAACCGAGCCGGAGGACGGCGAACCGGCGCAGGTCGCCGACGCCCCGGCCGGCCCGGCCGGACCGGCGAAGACGCCGCACGCCGACGGCGGCGAGGCGGGGGCGGACGCCGACGTGGCGCCGCCCGCCCCGCCCGTGCACCCCGCCGCCGAGGCGGAGGGCGCACAGCCCGCGCCGAGCGCCCCCGTTCCGCCCGTCCTCCCCGGCGCGCCCGGCGCGGACCCGCGCGGCGCCGCCGCCACCCCGTGGCTGCCCGCCCCCAGCACCCCCGCCGTCTCCCCCGCCGCCCCGCCGCCGGGTCCCGCCGAGGCGGCCCAGCCGGGCGTGCCGGCGGCGAACCCCGCGACCCCGTACGCCGCTCCCGGCGTTCCCGGCGTCCCTGGCGCCCACCCCTACGCGGCCCACACGCCCGGCATGCCCGGCGCGCACCCGTACGGCCACCCGGGCGGCGAGGCGGGTGCGCCGCTGCCGCCCGCCGTGGTGCCCGGCGCCGAGGCCGCTCCCTACGCGCCGCAGCCCGAGCCGTACGCGCCCGACGGCACCACCGATCCGCGCGCGGGCGGCTGGCCGTCGGTGACGCCCGAGCAACGGCAGCGTGCCGTGCACGGCGCGCCGCTGGGCTTCACGGCCGCGGTCGAGCTGTCGTCGGAGCGGCTGCTGAAGGGCAAGCCGAAGAAGCAGAAGCAGAGCTCGCACGGCGGGCTGTTCCGGTTCGGCGGCAAGAAGGAGGAGGCGGAGCGGCAGCGGAAGCTGGAGCTGATCCGCACGCCGGTCCTGTCGTGCTACCGGATCGCCGTCATCAGCCTCAAGGGCGGCGTCGGCAAGACGACCACGACGACCGCGCTCGGTTCGACGCTCGCCACGGAGCGGCAGGACAAGATCCTCGCGATCGACGCCAACCCGGACGCCGGCACGCTCGGCCGGCGCGTGCGCCGGGAGACGGGCGCGACCATCCGCGACCTCGTCCAGGCGATCCCGCACCTGCACAGCTACATGGACATCCGCCGCTACACGTCGCAGGCGCCCTCCGGGCTGGAGATCATCGCCAACGACGTGGACCCGGCGGTCTCGACGACCTTCAACGACGAGGACTATCGGCGCGTGATAGACGTGCTGGGCAGGCAGTACCCGGTCATCCTCACCGACTCGGGCACCGGACTGCTCTACAGCGCCATGCGCGGCGTCCTGGACCTCGCCGACCAGCTGATCATCGTGTCGACGCCGTCCGTCGACGGCGCCAGCAGCGCGAGCACCACGCTGGACTGGCTGGCCGCGCACGGGTACGGCGAGCTCGTCTCGCGCAGCGTCACCGTCATCTCGGGGGTGCGCGAGACCGGCAAGATGATCAAGGTCGAGGACATCGTGTCGCACTTCGAGACGCGCTGCCGCGGTGTGGTCGTGGTGCCGTTCGACGAGCACCTGGCGACGGGCGCCGAGGTCGATCTGGACATGATGCGGCCCCGGACGCGCGAGGCCTATTTCGAGCTGTCGGCCCTGGTCGCCGAGGACTTCGTGCGGGCCCAGCAGCAGCAGGGACTGTGGGCGGGGCAGGCCGTCCAGCCGACGGGCCACCAGCCGCCGCCGGTGCCGGGCGCGTACCCGGGAGCGCAGGCGGCCGAGCAGCCGGGCGCGCAGCCCGGGGTACAGCCGGGGGCGCCCGGGGCGCCCGGTGCGCCGGGGCCGTACAACCCGTACAACCCCTACGGCGGCGGGGCGGGCGGCGGATACGGATACCCGCCCCAGCAGCAGTGAGCACATGAGGAGGGCCCCGGGCGGCAGTCGCCCGGGGCCCTCCTCACGTATCGGCGGGGTCAGCCGGCGATGACGGCCGCCTCGTGCGCCGCGACCAGCTCGCGGGCCTGGTGGACGTCGCCCGCCATGCACTTCAGCAGCGCCTCGATGGACTCGAACTTCTCCATGCCGCGCAGGTAGGCGAGGAAGTCGACGGCCGCGTGCAGCCCGTAGAGGTCCAGGTCGACGCGGTCGATGGCGTACGCCTCGACGGTCCGCTCGGTGGCGTCGAACTGCACGTTGGTGCCGACGGAAATCGCGGCGGGCATGGACTCGCCGCCGACGACGAGCCAGCCGGCGTAGACGCCGTCCGCCGGGATGGCGGTGTGCGGCAGGGTCTCGACGTTGGCGGTCGGATAGCCGAGCTCACGGCCGCGCTGCGCGCCCTGGACGACGACGCCCTCGACGCGGTGCGGGCGGCCGAGGATCTCCATGGCGCCCGCGACGTCGCCCTCGGCGACCAGGCGCCGGGTCAGGGTCGAGGAGAACGGCTTCCCGCCGCCCGCCTCGCCGGTGACATACAGGTCGACGACCTCCACGCCGTAGTCGTACGTGCCGCCGAGCTCCTCCAGGAACGCGACGTCGCCCGCGGCGCGGTGGCCGAAGCGGAAGTTGGGGCCCTCGACGACCAGCTTCGCGTGCAGCTTGTCGACCAGGACCTTGACCACGAATTCGGCGGGCGGCAGCTTCGAGAACTCCGCCGTGAACGGCAGGATCAGCACCGCGTCCACGCCCAGCTCGGCCATCAGCTCCGCACGCCGGTGGTGCGGCGCGAGCAGCGGCGGATGGCTGCCTGGCCGCACGACCTCGCTCGGGTGCGGGTCGAAGGTCACCACCACCGACGGCACGCCGAGCTCGCGTGCCCGTTCCACGGCCCGCCCGATGATCAACTGGTGCCCGCGGTGCACGCCGTCGTACGAGCCGATGGTGACGACGCTGCGCCCCCAGTCCTGGGGGATGTCCTCCAAGCCACGCCAGCGCTGCACTGTGCCCGCTCCTCGCCCGTACCCGAACCTTTGTCTGTGGATGACGCAGGTCTAAGAGTGCCATGCCGGTTCTCGGCGCCCGGCATCGGCCGGTCCTCTCACTGTCAGGTCAGCGCCGGAGGCGGCCCCGGAGCCCGGTTCCGGTCCCGCGGATGAGGTAGCCGGCGTGGACGCATCCGACGACGGCATGCCCGCCGTCAGACGGATCCGGGCGCTCGGGCCGACGACCACCGCCCACAGCGACGGCGCGGAGAGGAGCCATCCGCGCACCTGGGCGCCGAAGACGGGGAAGTCACGGGCGAGCGCCGTCAGCCGCCGGTCGAAACAGGCTGCCCCCTCCGGTGTGCGGGACATCAGCAGACCGGTCCGGTGCACGAGATCGCGCGTCCGCGCCTCCATGCGCTCCGCCGCGCCCTCGGCCGCCGCCCTGAGCAGCGCCTCCAGGACCGTGAGGTCCCGCTCGTACGGCCCGTACTCCTCCTGCTCCAGCAGCACCTCCAGCAGCTCCTGCCGCAGCGGCCGCGAGACGGGGGTGCCGGGCGCGGCGAGCACGGGGGCGAGGGCCCGGCGGACGTGCGCGGGGAAGGTGCGCAGCAGGTCGGCGACGAGCGGGTGGAGGACGGCGCGGGCGGCGGGCCCCTCCTCCAGGCGCCGCTCGACGAACTCGGCGGCGTTCTGCGCGCCCTCGGGGCGGTGCCGGACGTGCTCGCGCACGAGCGTGGCGACCCGCCGGGCGAGCTCGGGCGAACTGACCTCCGCGAGCGCCCGCAGCACCGCGCCGGGCCGCTCCCCCGGCTCGTACAGCCGGGCGCGGAAGGCGTCGAGCACCAGCCCCGGGTGCGTGGTCAGGGCGGGCAGCAGGACGGCGGGCGGCAGCTGCGGGTCGTCCTCGGCGAAACGGTCGAGCGCCTGCGGCAGGTGCTTGGCCCGCGTGACCGGGTCGCGGACCAGCAGGGCCAGCGCCGTGCCGTGCAGCGAGGTCTCCGCGGGGCGGGCGAGCAGGGCGAGCGCGGAGTAGCGCAGCAGCTCGCGGTCGGCGTCGGTGGTGACGTGCCGCGCGGTCTTCAGCGCGTACGCGGCCGCCGCGACATGCCGTTCGACACGCTCGTCGTGCGCCCAGCGGTCGACGGCCCGGCACAACGCGGACGGCTCGTCCTCGGCGAGCGCGGCCAGCAGCTCGTCGGCGCGCGGATGGGCGGCGTCGACGAGCGCCTCGGCGAGGTCGTCGATGGCCCGCCTGCGGTGGGTGTGCAGCAGCACCTGCGCGACGGTGGCGACGGTCAGGACGTATCCCGCGCCGGGCGCCGTCTGCAACGGTCGGTCGTCGTCGAACCAGCGGCAGATGACGGGCTGCGCGCCGTACGGGTCCTCCCCGAGCAGCGCGGCGACGGCGGTGAGGAACCGGTGCGCGTACGGCGAGGCGTCGGCCGCCTCGGTCTGCACCCGCCGGTCCGGCACGCCCGGCGCGGGGGCGCTGGGGCGCAGGGGGGCGGGCACGTTGACGCCTGCGGCGGCGCCGGGCTCCGACACGGGCGACTCCGGGTCCATGCCCTCGGGCGTCCGGGGCACCTGCCCCGGCACGGCGGTGGCGCCGGGAGCCGGCGCGGACGGCTCGGAGCCCGGATTTCCGGGCATCCGGGGGCCCTGTCCCGGC
>NZ_JBFAPH010000239.1:0-9673 GCF_040675635.1 Streptomyces sp. NPDC049577 | reverse complement strand
GCGGCCGGCCGGCGGATCCCGCGTCCCCGGGGTGGGAGGCCGCGTAGGTCTCCATGGCGGTGCCGTCGCAGTAGCACCAGCGGTCGTGCTCGGCGTCGTACAGCCAGATCGCGTCCCCCTCGATCACGGCGCCCACGCGCAGCCCGTGCGTCGTCCGGGCGAAGGTCTCGCCGTCGGTGCGTCCGGCGGCGACGTCCTCCACCGCCTGCCGGTAGTGGCCGAGGCTCTCCTCCACGCGCGCCAGCAGCCTGCGCGCGTCGGCGGTGCGGGCGAGGGGCGCGCCGGGGGGCGGCGGGGTGCGTGGGACGGAGATCAGCAGCCGGGCGTCGACCCAGGCCGACCAGCCGTTGGAGCAGAGCACGCGGCCCCAGTCGCCCCGGCGGTCGAGCAGCTGGACGGGCAGCAGCGGGTCGAGCGGTTCGGTGGGGGTGGCGGCGTCCGGGGCCGCCCAGGTGGGCAGGCCGTGGCCGGGCACCACATGGGTGGGGGCGAAGCCGTCGGCGGTCATGGGCGGCTCACTTCCGCATGACCGACGGCTCGTGGCGGCGCAGCAGCCGCGCGACCAGGATGCCGAGGACGGCCGACAGCACCACCATCATGGCCAGGTCCAGCAGCCAGATGCCGAAGGAGTGGTGGAACAGCGGGTCGGCGGTCAGGTCGCCCGGCACGATGTGGTGCAGATCGATGGTCCCGGCCATGGCGGCCAGGGCCCAGCGCGAGGGCACCAGCCACGACAGCTGGTTCAGTCCGAGGACGCCGTGGAGCTGGAGCTGGGCGCCGCAGAAGACGACCTGGACGATGGCGAGGAACACCAGCAGCGGCATGGTGACCTCTTCCTTGCGCACCAGCGCCGACACCAGCAGGCCGAGCATCATGGCGGTGAACGACAGCAGGGCGACGGCCAGCGTGATCTCGGCCAGCGGTGCCATGACCACCCCCTTGCCGCCGGGGGCGGCGAGATCCACGCCGGCGAGGGCCACCAGGGTCAGCACGATCGCCTGGGCGATCGTGATCATGCCCAGGACGAGGACCTTGGACATCACATAGGCGGATCTGGACAGGCCGACGACGCGCTCCCGCCGGTAGATCACCCGTTCCTTGACGAGTTCGCGCACCGCGTTGGCCGCGCCGGTGAGCACTCCGCCGACGCACAGGACGAGCAGCGCCGGGGTGGCGGAGCTGTCGGTGAACTTCCCCTGGGCGAGGGCCCGGGTCATCGCGCCCATGACGAACGGCAGGGCGATCATGATGGCCAGGAAGGTGCGGTCCGAGGTGAGGGCGGCCACGTACCGGCGCATCAGGGTCCACAGCTGAGCGCCCCAGCTCTGGGCCTTGACGGGCTCCGGCGGGGCGGCGGGCGCTGCGGGCGCGGCCGGCCCCGGCTGCTCGCCGGAGGCCGCGATGTACTGCCGGTACTGCGGCGAGGCGCGGTACTGCCCCGCCCAGTCGCGGTCCCTGTCGTTCTCGAACGCCTCGAAGGCCTCGGGCCACTGCTCGAAGCCGAAGTAGCCGAGGGACTCGCGGGGCGGCCCGTAGTAGGCGGTCCGTCCGCCCGGGGCGAGGACGAGCAGCCGGTCGCAGACGTCGAGGCTCAGGACGCTGTGGGTGACCACGATGACCGTGCGGCCGTCGTCGGCCAGTTCGCGCAGCATGGTCATCACCGAGCGGTCCATGCCCGGGTCGAGGCCGGAGGTGGGCTCGTCGAGGAAGAGCAGGGAGGGTTTCGTCAGCAGCTCCAGGGCGACGCTGACGCGCTTGCGCTGGCCTCCGGAGAGGCTGTGGATGGGCTGGCCCGCGCGCTGTTCGAGGCCCAGTTCCCCGATCACCTGCTCGACCCGCGCCTGCCGCTCGGCGGCGGCGGTGTCGCCGGGGAAGCGCAGTTCGGCAGCGTAGCGCAGGGCCCGGCGCACGGTGAGCTGTGCGTGCAGGATGTCGTCCTGCGGCACGAGTCCGATGCGGGAGCGCAGCTCGGCGTAGTCCCGGTACAGGTCGCGGCCGTCGTACAGGACGGTGCCCCGGTCGGCCGGGCGCAGTCCGGTCAGCGCGTTGAGGAGCGTGGACTTGCCGGCGCCGCTGGGTCCGACCACCGCGAGCAGGCACTTGGCGCCGACGGGGAAGGTGACGTCGTCCAGCAGCGTCTTGCGGCCCCGGTCGACGCTCACGGACAGGTCCTGGACGTCGAGCGAGACCTCGCCGGTGTCGACGAACTCCTGCAACTGGTCGCCGACCAGGCAGAACGCGGAGTGACCGATGCCGACGATGTCGCCCGGCAGCACGGGGTGGCGCTCGACGCGGGTGCCGTTGAGGAAGGTGCCGTTGTGGCTGCCGAGGTCCACGATCTCGTAGCCGCCGTCGGCCGTCCGGCGCAGCTCGGCGTGGTGCCGGGAGGCGATCAGGTCGTCGACGAGGAGGTCGTTGTCGGCGCCGCGGCCGATGCGCACGGTGTCGGACGGCAGGGCGCGGACGGACGTGGGCCGGCTGAACGTACCGGTGGCCTCCGGGTGGAAGACGGCGGACGGGCGGTCCGCCGCGGGCGGCCGGACGTCGGTGACGACGGCGGCGGGGCCGTCGTCGGCGTTGCCGAAGCGGATCACGCTGCCCGGCCCGACGTCGACCGAGCGGACCCGGTGTCCCTCGGCGTAGGTCCCGTTGGTGCTGCCGGTGTCCTCCAGCGTCCAGTGGTCCTCGACAGCGTGCAACACGGCATGGTGCCAGGAGACCCGCGCGTCGCGCAGGACGATGTCGCTGGAAGGATCGCGCCCCACGTGGTAGGTGCGGGCCGGACTCATCACCTGGGAGCCGCCGTCGGCCTCGACGACGAGTTCGGGGGCGGAGGGCGCGAGCGACCGCTCTCCCATACCTAAGATTTTACGGCGCGCCCTCCCCGGCCGCCCGTCGGCGGAGGGCCCGGGGACACGACGGCGGAAGGGCAGGTGCATGACCACGCGGCGGCTTCCCTTCTTCGTCTACGGCACGCTGCGGCCGGGGCGGTGCAACCACGACGTGTTCCTGCGGGGCCGCACCGCGGCCGAGGTGCCGGCGCGCATGCGGGGCGCGGTGCTGTACGAGGGCCCGGGCTACCCGTACGCGGTGGCCGCGCCCCCGGAGGAGGAGGTCCGCGGCGAACTGATCACCGTGGCGGAGGGCTGGTACGACGCGGTGCTCGCGGCCCTGGACGAGCTGGAGGAGCACCGGCCCGGCGATCCGCGCAGCCTGTACGACCGGGTGGCGCGCGAGGTGCTGCCGGAGGGGGGCGCTCCGGTACGGGCGTGGGTCTACCTGGCGGCGGAGCGGGTGGCGCACGGCCTGCGGACGGCGGGCACACGCGTACCGGGCGGCGACTGGCCGGGGTGAGGGCGGTTAGGCCGCGTCGCGGACCGGCCGGTCCTCGGTGGTGGGCGCGGCTTCCTCGGCGTACCGCACGTGGGGCAGGACGGTCGTTCCCGCGACGACCAGCAGTACCCCGATCGCCTGCGGCAGCAGCCACCAGCCCGTGCGGACGTGCTCGCCGAAGACGAGCAGGCCCATGCAGAGGCTGACGGTCGCGTCGCCGAGGGTGAGGGCGGGCTGGGAGGCGACCAGCGGACCGGCCTGCATGGCGTTGGAGAGCAGGAACAGCGCGCCGGCGCCGGTCGCCGCGAAGGCGTAGGTCTGCCAGGAGGTGAAGAAGGCGACGGCTCCATGGCGGTCGAAGGCGGTGGCGGCGGACTTCATCAGAGCGGCGGTCAGGGCGTATCCGATCGCGGCCGCGGTGGCGAAGAGGGCCGCGCGGGCGCGGCCGTTGGGGCGGCGGAGGGCGGCGAGGACGCACAGCGTGGCCGCGCCGCCGGCCGCGATCAGCGTCAGGGCCCAGACGGCGAGGTCCACCGAGGGGTGGGTACCGGACGGCGCGGCGGCGGCGAGGAAGAGGGCGAGGCCGACGGCGACCATGGCCACGGCGCCCCAGCCGTAGGCCGGCAGCCGGCGGTGGAAGACGGCGCAGGCGATGAGCAGCGCGAAGGGCAGTTCGGCGACGAAGATGGGCTGGACCAGGGCCAGGGAGCCCAGGGTGAGGGCCAGGGCCTGGCAGACCGCGGCACAGATGATGGCCGCGATGCCGCCGAGCCAGACGGGGTTGTGCATCAGGGCGATCATCAGCCGGAAGCGGAAGGCGTCGTCCTGCGGCACCTCGCGGGCGGCCTTGCGCTGGAGGACGGTCGCCAACGCGTTGCTCACGGCCGCGAGCACGGCGAAGAGCACGGTCAGCACGGCCGTCACGGGCTCTCTCCTCCGGGGGCGCTGTGTTGCGGTGACGCGGTGTCAGCCCACGGTGGCAGACGCCCCGGCCGGTGGCGGTCCGCACCGCCGCTGCCGGGGCGCGGCGGCACACGTTCAGCTCTCGGGGGGTGCCGGGCTCGGCTTCGAGCACCAGCCGGGAAGCCCGTCGACGTCCGCCGGAAGGGGCGCACGTCAACGGCCTTCGGCCGCTCGCCCGGCTACTTGGCGCGGATGGCGAAGGGCAGCGGGCGGGAGAAGAAGGACTGGTCCGCGTTGCCCACGGTGATGCCCGCCTCGGCGTTCGTCACGTCGCGCGGGGCCAGCCGGTCGACGGCGATGCGCAGCCGGTAGACGACGGTGGCGCCCGGGGCGAGGGGCGCCTTGGCGACGGGGCGCAGGGCGGTGTTCATGCCCGGGTCGCAGCTGTTGGCCCGGAGCGGCACGCGGACCCAGCCGCGGCCGGACTGGTACTGCCGCAGATCGAGGTCCTTGGGGGCGAGGGCGTGGCTCTTGCCGGCGCCGTAGGCGTAGTACGAGGCGTTCAGGGCGGGGTAGGCGCGGTCGGTGGTGTTCTTGACGGTGAGCGTGAGGTCGCGGGCCGCTCCGCCGCGGGTGAGGGTGACGCCTTTCTGCCAGCCGCTGACCGTCACCCGGGGGCTGGTGGCCGTGGTGGTGCGGGCGGGGGCGCGGTAGGTGTGGCCGTGCCCGTCGGTGACGGAGGCGGCGACGGTGAGGGTGCCCGGCCGGTCGAGATCCTGCAGCCGCAGGGCGGTGGTCTGCGGGTGCCGGTCGTCGGCGTTCGTGGTGACCGGGAAGGTGAAGACGCCGTGCTGCGGCCAGCTCTCCTTGGAGGGCGTCGTCCTGAGGTCGAGCCAGCGGCGGGTCTTCGGCTCGTAGCGCTGCACCACCAGGGAGTCGGTGCTGAAGCCCTTGCTGCGGACGTCCAGCCGGACGGTGCCCTTGGTGACGGGTGTGCGCAGGGTGATGGCGGAGGAGGACCACAGGCCGATGGGCAGCTGGGCGGGCAGGCTCTGGGAGATCTTCTGGCCGGCCCTGCCGCTGGGCAGCACCGACGGGGTGTCGGCGGCGGCCGGGACGGCGGCCGCCGGGGACGCGGGGGCGGTGTCGCGCAGCGCTCCGCAACCGGGGGCGTTCCCGGCGGCGGGGGCGCCGGCCGTCGCGGCCTGTCCGGCGCCGGCTGCGCCCACGACGAGCGCCAGCCCGGCCGTCACCGCGGCCGCCGCTCTCACGGCCTGCCTCTTGGCCGCCGACGACCGCTGCTGTGCGACTGTTCGCGTCATTACGCCCCCGCAATCTGGGTTGATGTCCGTACGTCCGTGCGCTCTGGCCTCAGAGAGGGCCTTCCACAGCTGATGGTTCCCCTCCCGGCACGGAAATCCCACGTTTTTCGCGGCGGGGCGCACGGTTCACCATGGACCCTCTCCGGACCGGCCGCGGACTCACTCCAGACCGACGGCCGCCAGGGCCGTGGTCCAGTCCGTGGCGATGGCCCGGCGGGCCGCGTCGAGGCCCACGGTGCCCTTGCAGACGGCGGACTTGAGCCGGTTCTCGACGGTGTCCTTCTCGTAGGCGTCCTGGTCACCGTAGCGGGGTTCGGGCCACAGGTTCCGGGGGTCCCGGGGGGAGCCGCCGAGTTCGAGGGGGATGAGATGGTCCTCCTCGTAGTCCGAGGTGTCGGTGTCCTCGTAGCCGTACTCGGCGATCTGGCGGACCTTCAGCGGATTGGTGTAAGAGGTCGGCGGGCGCACGGTCCTGGTCCAGCCGGAGACGCAGATGGTGCTGCCGATGGTGGCCTGGGTGACGTCCGGGTTGTCGGCGCCGGGCTGGCAGGACGGGTCGGGCAGGGGCAGCCGGGCCTGGCTGCAGGTGGCCGTCAGCGCACGCGCCTCATGGGCCTGCGCGGGGCCGGCGGTGAGAGTGAACGTTCCTGCGGCGAGCGTCAGCGCGACGGCCGTGGCGGCGAGGCGCCGGGGGCGGTGTATCCGTGGGTGCGTCATGGGGGGCTCCGCGGTCGGGACCCGGGACGGTCCGGGTCGTCGTGGGCATGACACCACTTCGAACGGGCGAACGGGAGAGGCCGGGGGTGAACTCCCGGTGACCGTCAGGCGATCTTCGCGCCCGCCGCCGTTCCGGTCCCCGGCCCCGCGTCCGCCTCCGCCTCCGCCCCCGTATCTCCCTCCGTGTCCGCCTCCACCTCCGGCGGGAGCGCCTGCTCGGCCCAGATCGTCTTGCCGCCGGCCGTGAACCGGGTGCCCCAGCGCTCGGTGAGCTGCGCGACGAGCAGCAGCCCCCGGCCACCCTCGTCGTAGGTGCGGGCGCGGCGCAGCCGCGGGGAGGTACTGGTGCCGTCGGAGACCTCGCAGATCAGGGTGGCGTCGCGGATCAGGCGCAGCGCGATGGGCGGTGCGGCGTAGCGGATGGCGTTGGTGACCAGCTCGCTGACGACCAGTTCGGTGGTGAACGTCAGTTCGTCCAGCCCCCAGGTGGCCAGCTGCTCGGCCACGTACTTGCGGACGTCGGCCACGGCGGCGGGGTCGGCGGGCAGGTCCCAGCATCGGACGCGGGAGGGGTCCAGCCCCTGCGGCCGGGCCAGGAGCAGGGCCACGTCGTCGGTCCGGTGGGCGGGCAGCAGGGCGTCCAGGACACAGTCGCACGTCTCCTCCAGGGAGTCGGGAGGGGCGGCCAGCAGCCCTCGCAACCGTTCGGCCCCGGCGTCGAGGTCGTATTCCTCCCCTGCCAGGAGCCCGTCGGTGAAGAGCGCGAGGAGACAGCCGTCGGGCAGGTCGAACTGGCTGGCCTCGAAGGGCAGTCCGCCTACGCCCAGGGGCGGGCCGGCGGGCAGGTCGAGGTACTCGACGGTGCCGTCGGCGGACCGCAGGGCGGGGGCCGGGTGCCCGGCGCTGGCCAGGGAGCAGCGGCGGGAGACCGGGTTGTAGACGAGGTACAGGCAAGTGGCCACGAAGTCGCCGGCGGCCGGCCCGCCCCGCATCCGCGCGGCCTCGTGCCCGGTGTCCTCGCCGAGTTCCCGTCCGTGCTCCTGTCCGAGCTGGAGGACGAGGTCGTCGAGATGGGTGAGGAGTTCCTCCGGCGGCAGTTCGAGGTCGGCGAGCGTGCGGACGGCCGCGCGCAGCCGGCCCATGGTGGCGGTGGCCCGCAGGCCGTGGCCGACCACGTCTCCCACGACGAGGGCGACGCGCGCGCCGGACAGCGGGATGACGTCGAACCAGTCGCCGCCGACGCCGGCCTGCGTGCCGGCGGGCAGATAGCGGGAGGCGACCGCCACGGCCGTCCGCGCGGGCAGCCGGCTGGGCAGAAGTTCGCGCTGGAGGGTGAGCGCGATGGTGCGTTCCCGGACGTACCGGCGCGCGTTGTCGAGGCAGGTGGCCGCCCGTACGGCGATCTCCTCGGCGAGCAGCAGGTCGTCGTGGTCGAAGGGCTCGCGCTCGCCGTGGCGTACGAACGTGACGAGCCCGAGGGTGAGGTCGCGGGCGCGCAGCGGCGTGAGCAGCAGACCGCGTTCGGGGTCCCCGCCGAGGTCGGCCGGCAGGGCCCCGGCCGCCCACTCCCGCACGCCCGGTTCGCCGAGGTGCAGACAGACCGGCCGGCCGGCGGCCAGGGCGCGGGCGGGCGGCGAGTCCGCGGCGTATGCGCGGGTGCCGTCCGGCCCGTCGGCCGGTGCGTCCGGGTCGTCCTCGACCGACCGCTGTGCGGCGCGGCACAGGGTGACCGTGCCGTCGCCGGACGACGGGGGCGCCTCGCCCTGGATGACGCCGTCGAGCAGGTCGACGGTGACGGTGTCGGCGAACTTGCCGACGGTCGAGGCGGTCAGCTCGCGGGCGATGCGGTGGACGTCCAGCGTCGCGCCGATGCGGGTGCTGGTGTCGTTGACGAGCACCAGCCGGTGCCGCGCGCGGTACTGCGGCGTGATGTCGAGCGCCCGCAGCGCCACCCCGCACACCTCGCCGGCGTCGTCACGCAGGGGCGTGAAGAAGGTGGCCCAGCCGCGGCGGCGGCGCTCGCCGGGCGCGCGGAAGTAGGAGTCGGTGCGGACGGGCTCGCCCGTACGCAGGACGCGGGCGGCCGTCTCCTCGTACTCGTCGAACGGCGGGTACGGGTGCACGTCGGCCAGCCGCAGGCCCAGCATCCGCTCCAGGGGCTTGCCGGCCAGGCGGACCATCTCCTCGTTCGCGTCCACCAGACGGTTGTCGCGGTCGAAGACGGAGGTGGCGATGGGCGACTGGTCGAACGCCCGCTCCCGGAACGAGGCGGCCGGGGCGGGCCGGTCAGCGGGGAGGTTCATGGCGGTCCGCCTCGGTCCGGCTCCTTCGTTCGGAGGGTGGCCGCAGGTCAGCGGCGGTGGCGGGTGGCGGCCATGCAGTCACGCACCATCTCCAGGTGCCGGGCGACGACGGGCCGCGCCGACGTCGCCGCCTTGCGCACGTCCGCGTCCTCGCCGTGGGCGATCTCCTCGTCGATCAGCTTCAGGGCTCCGGCGTGCCCCGCCTCCTGGGCCTTGAGCCAGGCGCGGTCGTACCGCCGGCTGTGCGCCTTGCGGTGGATCCGCTTCAGGTCCCGCCGCTGCTCCTCGCTGACGTCCCGGGGCAGGGACACGTCGAAGCGGTGCGCGAGGTCCTTGACGCCGTCGTCCAGCTTCCGGTGGTCGCGGACGAGGACCCGGCCGACCTCCTTCACGCAACGGGCCACGCCACCGTGGCGGGAGTCACGCCCGGCCGCGATCTCGGCCAGGTTGCCCTGGTGGATCTTCTTCAGGAAGGCGTCGTCGTGCCCCTGCCCGGTGGCGAGCGCCGTGCCGGGGGACGCTCCGGCCAGCGCGAGGGCCAGCAGCGCGGTCGTCACCCGGTGTCGCGTACGCATCGTGACGTGCTCCGTTCCTCGTTCAGATGATTGTCCGAGAGGATGACTGCCCTTCGGGACTCCGCCGGTCGCCCCCCGGACCGCCGGAGTCCCCCTGATGGAGCAGCCGGGCGGACGGATGCGACAGTGGTCGGGCCCGACGGGCGAGGCGATAGGGGAGGTGGCATGACCGGCCGGTCGGCGGTCGCGCACCCGCGACGACGGGGGCGGCGGCTGCCCGCACTGCTGACGGAGGAACGGCCCCGGCCGGAGCGGATACGCGCCCGGCCCGGCGCGTGGCGGCTCGCGGTGGGCACCGTGTGCCTGGGCGCCTTCCTGGGTCAGCTCGACGCCAGCATCGTCACCCTGACGTACGGCGGCCTGCGGAGCGAGTTCCATGCCTCGCTCGCCGCCGTCGAGTGGGTCTCGCTGGCGTATCTGCTGACCCTGGGACCCGCGCCGGGCCGACCGACGTGCCGGGCTCCTGCGGAAGGCCATCCAGCAGGGGGAGAGCCGGCTTGCCGAGCGCGCCGCCGACCAA
>NZ_JBFAPH010000238.1:0-9678 GCF_040675635.1 Streptomyces sp. NPDC049577 | reverse complement strand
CAGAGGCCGGGCAGTGGCGGGACGGGAACCCGGAGGTCTTGGTCGTGTTGGACGCGGGCTACGACGCGCCCCGCATCGCCTACCTCCTGACCTGCCCGTGGAGGTCCTGGGCCGGCTCCGCTCGGGCTGGGTGATGCGCAAGCAGATTCACATACTGGCGGACCGGCTCCCGTCGTGCGGCGATCCGGGTGTTCGCCGGTTACGGGGCGTCGGCCCGGAGGCGGGCGGTCAGGAGTCTCCCGATGTTGGCTGCGTGCGCGGGCTGGGTCATGGCGGCGTGGTCGCACTCGATGTCGTACGAGGTGATGCGGCCGGTGACCCACGGACGCCACAGTCGGCTCGCAGACTCCCGCGAGGTGGTCTCCCGCGCCGCGCGGAAGTACAGCAGGTCCCCCGCGAATACCGCCGAGGTGCGGGTTGGCAGGAGGGCGGAGTACCGGCGGAAGGTCGCCGTGGCGGCGGAAACCTGCTCCTCCGCCAGCACGTCCGAGGGGTGCGGCAGCGGGCCGCCGGGGGCGACGGACGTCGGCTCGGCCTGGCCGGGTGGCTGCGCCGCGAGCCCCGCCGCCTCCAGGAGGAGTTTCCGCACAAGGGGTTCCAGGGCCTGGGCGGGCAGGACGGTGGCGTCCAGAGGCTCGGAGTCGAGCATGGCCAGCAACTGGACGCGTTCCCCCTGCTCCTGCAACCGCACGGCGACGGCGTGCGCCAGCGCTCCGCCCAGGGACCACCCCAACAGGTGGTAGGGGCCCGTCTCCTGGACCGATCGCATCGCCGCGACGTAGGAGGCGATCAGCTCGGTGAAGGTGGCGGCGGGCCGGTCGGCAGGGTCCAGACCCTGGGCCTGCAGGGCGTACAGGGGGACGTCCGGCGGGAGGTGGCTGGGGAACGTGGCGTAGCACCAGCCGAGCCCACCCGCGGGGTGGACGCAGAACACGGGGGGCCGACTCCCGGCCGGTCGGAGCGGGAGGAGCATGGCGTAGGTGTCCGGCTGCGCTCCGGCGTCCAGCAGCGGTGACAGGGCGGCGACGGTGGGGGCCTGGTAGAGGGACTGGAGTGGGAGATCGACGCCCAACCGCGAGCGGATGCGGGTGATCAGTCGGGCTGCCGGCAGCGAGTGGCCGCCGAGTGCGAAGAAGTCGTCGTCGACGCCCACCTCCGGCACGTCCAGGACCTGCGCGAAGAGCTCGCACAGTGCGGTTTCCGTAGTTGTGCGCGCCGCCCGTCCACTCCCCTTGACCGGGGCCGCCGGGGTGGGCAACGCCGCGTAGTCCAGCTTGCCCTGCGCGGTCAGCGGCAGCGCATCGTGAAGGACGAAGGCGGTGGGCACCGTGGCCGCAGGGAGGTGCGAGGCGGCCCATGCGCGCAGCGCGGCCGGGTCACACGCCGCCCTGCCTGTGCCCCCGGCCCGCGAGGGCCTGGCGGCGGGTACGACGTGGGCGGTCAGCTGGCTCTCGCCTCGTTCGTTCACCTGGGCGGTCACCGCAGCCTGGGCGACGTCGGGGTGGCCGGTGAGGGTCGTCTCGATCTCGCCCGGCTCGACGCGTACACCGTTGATCTTGAGTTGGCCGTCGACCCGACCGAGGTACTCCAGGACCTGTCCGTCGGTCCAGCGTGCGCGGTCGCCTGTGCGGTACATGCGGTCGCCCGGAGCGCCGAAGGGATCGGGCAGGAACCGCTCGGCCGTCAGGTCCGGCTGGTGGAGGTAGCCGCGGGCGACCTGGTCGCCACCCAGGTACAGCTCACCGGCCACCTGGGGCGGTACGGGGTGCAGATGCCGGTCCAGCACGTAGGCGCGCACGTTCTGACCGGGTCGGCCGATGACCGGCTGCTCTCCCTGCTCCCTCAGGCGGCAGTACACGGCGTCCACCGTGACCTCCGTGGGGCCGTAGTAGTTGTACGCCGCTGTGCCGGGCAGTTCGCGCAGTTGTCGCCACAGCGCCGGGGCGAGGGGCTCGCCGCCGACCATCAGCATGCCTGGGTGGTGACGGTCGCCCTTGAACAGGTCGGCGGCCAGGAGCTGTTGGAGGTAGGACGGGGTGACGTCCAGGAAGTCGACGTGGTGGGAGGTGACGTATTCGACGAGGGCCGCGGGGTCGTGGCGGACCTCGTCCTCGATGAGGTGCACCTCTTGGCCGGCGGCCAGGAACAGCCAGCCCTCCCAGGACGTGTCGAAGCAGAAGGAGGCGGTCAGCGCCGAGCGCAACCGGTGTCCGGCCGCCTCCACTGCTGGGGCGATCAGGGTGTCTGTGTGGTCTGCGAGGAGGTTCGCCAAGTGCCGGTGTTCGACGACCACCCCCTTGGGCCGGCCCGTGGTGCCGGAGGTGTGGGCGAGGTAGGCGGCGTGGTGCGGTCGCGGCACGCGGCGACGTTCGCGATCGCTCAGGTCTTCGGTCGGCTGCGCGGCGAGAGCACGTGCCGACTCGGGGGTGTCCACGAGCAGCACCCGGTCCCCGCAGGGCAGTCGGGCCGCGGTGTCCGTGGTTGCCAGGACGCAAACCGGCCGTGCGGCCTCCAGCATCCCGCGGATACGGGCGGGAGGGTGGGTGACGTCCAGCGGCAGGCAGGCCGCACCCGATTTGAGGACCGCCAGGACCGCGACTGGGTAGTCGGCCGTACGGGCCAGGGCGATCGCCACATACTCCTCCGCCGCGGCGCCCCGTTCCACCAGGAGGCGAGCCAGCTGGTTGGCCCGGGTGTTCAGTTCGCCCCGTGTGAGCCGGGACCGTCCGCACACCAGCGCCGTCACCTGCGGTTCCGCACCGGCTTGCGCCTCGAAGGCGGTGTGCAGCAGCCGGGCCGCTCTGGGACGCGCGGTGCCGCAGCCAGCCGCCAGGAGGCGCTGTCGCTCCTCGCCCGTCACCAGTTCGACGTCTTGGAGGCGGCCGCCGATGTCCGTTTCGGCGAGGGTGTGCAGCAGGGCGAGGAAGCGCCGGTGGTGGGCCGCGACCTCCGCGGGCGGGTAGGTGTCGGGGGCAGCCTGGAGATCGATGCGCAGCGAGCCGTCGGCGGGGCGGTCGTAGACGTTGACGCTCATACCGGTGACGGGGCCGTTGGACAGGTTGTGCAGCACCGCGCGATGGCGTCCGAAGCTGAGTCGCGCGTCGTGCGTCATGATGTTGACGCCCCAGTCGTCGTACGGACCGTCGCAGGGGCGGACGATTTTCAGCTCCTGCGAGAGGTGTCCGGCGGGGTACCGCTGATGGCGCAGCAGCCCCTTGGCCTCTTCAGCCGTCCGGTGCAGCAGGTCCGCCCACGTCTCGGCCCGGCTGAGAGGTACGCGCAGCGGCAGGACGTTCGCGAGCATGACGGGAACGTCGCGGGACCCCGGGCCTCGGCCGGCCAACGTGACGTCCAGAACCGCCTCCTCGCGGTCTCCGAGGCGGCCGACGTACAGTGCCAGGGCCGCCATGGCGGCGCAGGGCAGGCTGGTGCGCGCGGTGCGTGCCGCCTGCCGCATCCGGTCCGCCGCCTCGGCGGCGAGGTGGCCCGTCACGCGGGTGAAGGTCCGTCCGGGGCGCGCCCAGAGCCGTGGGGCGTGAGCGGCGCGTGGCCAGTCCGCCAGCCTGCCCGCCCAATAGTCGCGGTCCCGGATCAGCGCCGGCGAGGCGTGGTAGTCGGCCTCGTCGGCCAGGGCCCGGGAGAGCGGGCCGAGGTGGCTGGGAGGAACCGGCCGGCCGGTCTCCAGCGAGGTGTAGACCTCGGCGGCGCGAGTGAGGAACAGGGCGAAGCTGTAGCCGTCGGCCACGGCGTGGTGGATCGCCGCGTACAGCAGGACGCGGTCGCTCGCGGTGCGGAACGCGGTGAAGGAAAAGGCCCGCGACCGCCGCAGGTCGACCGGTTTCTCCAGATCCCTCCGCATCCACGCCTGTGCCGCAGCCGCCGCCTGCGGTGCGTCGCGCATGTCCAGGACGGGCAGCGGCCAGTCCGAGCACGCCTCGACCACCTGACGCACCCGGCCCTCCTCGTCGGTCTCGAAGCGCACACGCAGCATCTCGGTGTCGGCCACCGCTTGCCGCAGCGCCTGCTCCAACAGGACGAGGTCGACCGGGCCCTGGATCTCGACGACCTCGGCCGCCCGGTAGCAGGGGTTGTCGGCTTCCATCCGCTGTGCAAACCACACGCGCAGTTGTGCCGCTGTCAACGGCAGGTCCCCACCGCCCTTATTGCCCATGCCTCACTCCGACCACCGATCGCGCTCGCGTCCTGTCCGCCGCACGCCTCCGACGGATGCACCAGCCACCAGTGCTGCCCTGTCAGCGCGTGGAGGTCGGTGGCGCCTCCCCACAGGGCGTGAGTGTGCCGTCGGGAGTAACGACTGGGCGGGGCAATGGTGCTGCCCGGCGCTCGGCGAAGCGGAGAGGGGTGGGCCGGGCGATTCGGGCTTCGTGTCCGGCCGTTTCACCGCGCGTCCCTTCCTCGCCGCAGCCAGGGACTGCATCGCCTCCCGGCAGGAGGCCGGTCCGTCACGGGGCCGCCGCACAGCCGACGAAGGCCGGTTTGGCCAGCCGGTGATCTCGCGGCCATTGAGCCCCTGGATATCTCCACCCGCATCAAGTCAGCCCGCAACACTCCGTCCATACACGGTCGGAGCCTGGGGCGCCGAGGCCTCGGCAGCACCCAACGGTATGTCGGCCGCGACAGCAGTCCCGCCCGTGATCTTTTAGCTTGTCATTTAACGACCGGCGTCGAACGCGGCTCGAACTTGATCAGCGTTTTCGCACTTCAGCGGACACGTAGGCGGCCTCCGTCTGATCCTGTGCTCCGTCACAGAGTGGATCAGCGCGAAGGCCGTGGTCGTGAGTTTGGTGCATCAGGGAATCCTGCGGGATGCGTTCGCGGAAGTGTCACACTTCCGGTCAGAGCTGTACGCGTGTCTGACCGTGCGGGGCGACGCGTTGTTCGAGTTGTGCGACGCGCTGCTGTGCACGGACGGGCCGGTGCGGACGCTGGTCGATCTCGCGCTCGCTCCCGAGCACCGCCGTGGGCACGGAGCGCTGTACGGCGGACTCAACCAGGGCCGGATCGACGTTGCCCGGCTGCGTCGTGCCCTGGCTGGGGTGCCGTTGCCACGGGCGGCGGACGGTCGGCTCGTGCTGGCGGTGGATGTCTCGCCGTGGCTGCGACCTGACGCCAACACGTCTGCTGCCCGGGCCTTTTGTCACACTTTCGGGCGGGGTGAGGGCAAGCATCAGATGGTGCCCGGCTGGCCGTACTCGGTTGTGGCCGCGCTGGAGACCGGCCGCACGTCCTGGACGGCGGTTCTGGACGCGGTCCGCCTTCAGCCCGGCGCCGATGTCGCCGCGGTGACCACCGTGCAGATCCGTGAGGTCGTCGAGCGGTTGGTTGCCGCCGGCCAGTGGAAGCCGGGCGACCTGGAGGTCCTGGTCGTGCTGGATGCCGGATACGACGTCCCTCGCATTGCCCACCTGCTGGACGGTCTGCCCGTCGAGATCCTCGGCCGGCTCCGGTCCGATCGCGTGATGCGGCGTCCGACACCCTCCCGCGAAGAGTTCCACCTGGCCAACCCCAAGGGCGGCCGACCGCCCAAGCACGGCAGCGAGTTCGTCTTCGGCGATCCCGCAACCTGGGGAACCGAGCAGGCCGTGACGGGCACGGACACCAGGCTCTACGGGAAGGCGACCGCGCAGGCGTGGGACCGGCTGCACCCGCGGCTGACCCGCCGGGCCGCATGGCTCGACCACGACGGGCCGCTGCCCGTCATCGAGGGCACGGTCATCCGGTTGGTCGTGGAGAAGCTGCCCAGCGGCGGGGTCAATAAGCCGGTCTGGCTGTGGTGGTCTCGCACCGACGCCACCGAAGGGGACGTCGACCGCTGCTGGCAGTCCTTCCTCCGCCGCTTCGACATCGAGCACACATTCCGCCTGTTCAAGCAGACCCTCGGCTGGACCAAGCCCCGGCTTCGCGGCTCGGAAGCGGCCGACCGGTGGACCTGGCTCGTGATCGCCGCCCACACCCAGCTCCGGCTCGCCCGCCCCCTGGCCACCGACCTCCGCAGGCCCTGGGAGAAGCCGACCGAGCCGAACAAACTGACGCCCGCCCGCGTCCGCAGAGGGTTCAGGAACCTGCACGCGAAGACCGGCTCTCCGGCCAGCGCACCGAAACCGTCCCGCCCCGGACCGGGCAGGCCGCCCGGCTTGAAGAACCGCCGCGTCGCCACCCAGCATGACGTCGGCAGAGTCATCGTCACCGGCGAGGCGTATGCCCGCCCCGCCCACCACAAGGTGGGCACCAAACCGCGACGCGCAGCATGAACTGGCAGCTCAGGACCTCTGAACACTGATATGCCTCGCACCAGGCAGAATGAGCGGCATGGTCAACGAGGGGAACGACGGCTTCACGCTGCCGCGGGGGGCGACAGGTTTCTACCGGCCGAAGGACGGCCCGCTTCCCGAGACTGAACTGAAGGCGTTCCGCGCCGCTCTGTATGCCGCTGCCCGCGTCGCTGGAGGCGAAGTAGGTGAGGTGGAGGAACGGGTGTACCCCCGGACCTTTCACACCGCAACGGTCGTCGGACGCGCAGGCGAGAACGTTGTCCTATGCCACGCTCACCACCCCTGGGTCGCCTTCGCCAAGGCACGGCGGGACTGGTACGGAGAGGACTTCCTCGCGCCGCCGCCGTGGGCTCACGCCTTCGCCAACGCGGGCTTCACGGTCCTGAGCAGCGAACGACTCGCCACACCGCTCTCCGACGTGGACACCTCAGCGCTCACGCAGGGCGAGTGGCGTGAGGTCCGCTTCTACGGGATCACCACGTTGGGCGGAGTCCTCTTCAACGCGTGGGACTGACATACCGGCAGAGGCGCCGTTCAACGCCCGACCGTTAAATGACAAGGTAAGTGCCTGTTTCGGAACCCTGTTTCAGCAGGTCAAAAGCCTAGATCTGCCATGGGAGCTTCGGCTGAGCGTTCGGGGATCGGTCACGGTGACCGATCCCCGAACGGAAACCGCTGAGTTAGGGCGGCATGAGTGACGAACGGCGTCGTGGCATCTGTCGATACCCGCTATCCGGAGCGCGAGATGTCCCACGATCTCAAGCTGCCGACCAGCACCTCGGCTATCACGCGAAACGTGTCATCGAGATTGACCCGCCGCTGGCTTCGTCACAGCGGTTTGCCAAACTCCCCCATCAATTCCTTGGGAATGTCCTCCAGTAGTACGTTTTCGCGATTGATGGGGAGGTCTGCGCCTCCGCATTGGTTGACTGGGGCGCCGATGGGGAGGCCGGCCAGGTTGCCGTTGCCCGCTCCCGTGCCGTGTGTGGTGCTGCCGAGTGCGTGCGTGCCGTGCTGGTTCATGCAGCCGTTTCCGAATGCGGGCGACAGGAAGTCGCCGATCCCGCCCGCTGCTGCGGGGGCCGCTGCCGCGACTCCGGTACTGACAATCGCCGCGGTGACAACGACGGTGCTCATTACCTTGCGAGTTCTCATACCCCGCGAACGATCACCGGCCGCAGTGGTCACATCCAGCAAGCCGAGCGCTGCACCACCCTGTCGTAGACCGCGTCGTTAGTTGGCCCACGTAGAGATCCAGTTCAGGGGTTTGGACACAGGCTCTAAGCTTGTCATTTATGGTCCAGCGTCGAACGCGGCTCGAACTTGATCAGCGTTTTCGCAGTTCGGCGGACGTGTAGGCGGCCTTCGTCTGATCCTGTGCTCCGTCACAGAGTGGATCAGCGCGAAGGCCGTGGTCGTGAGTCTGGTGCATCAGGGCGTCCTGCGGGATGCGTTCGCGGAAGTGTCACGCTTCCGGTCGGAGCTGTACGCGAGTCTGACCGCGCGGGGCGACGCGTTGTTCGAACTGTGCGACGCGTTGCTGTGTACAGAGGGGCCGGTGCGGACGCTGGTCGATCTCGCGCTCGCGCCGGAACACCGCCGTGGGCACGGGGCTCTGTACGGCGGACTCAACCAGGGCCGGATCGACATAGCGCGGCTGCGTCGCGGCCTGGCCGGGGTGCCGTTGCCTAGGGCGGCGGACGGCCGGATCGTCCTGGCCGTCGACGTCTCGCCGTGGCTGCGGCCGGACGCCAACACCTGCGCTGATCGGGCCTTCTGCCACACGTTCGGCCGGGGTGAGGGCAAACACCAGATGGTGCCGGGCTGGCCGTACTCGGTGGTGGCCGCGCTGGAGAGCGGCCGCACGTCCTGGACGGCGGTGCTGGACGCGGTCCGCCTGGAGCCCGGCGCCGACGTCGCCGCGGTGACCACGGGGCAGATCCGCGAGGTCGTCGAGCGGCTGGTCGCCGCCGGCCAGTGGCGGCCGGGCGACCCGGAGGTCCTGGTCGTGCTCGACGCCGGATACGACGCCCCGCGCATCGCCCACCTGCTGGGCGACCTGCCCATCGAGATCCTCGGCCGGCTGCGATCGGACCGGGTGATGCGCCGGCCGACGCCCTCGCTCAAGGAGTACGCCTTGGCCTATCCCCAAGGCGGGCGACCGCCGAAGCACGGGCGCGAGTTCGTCTTCGGCGACCCCACGACCTGGGGCACCGAGCAGGCCGTGACGGCCACGGACACCAGGCTCTATGGGAAGGCGACCGCGCAAGCGTGGGACCGGCTTCACCCGCGGCTGACCCGCCGGGCCGCGTGGCTCGACCACGACGGGCCGCTGCCCATCATCGAGGGCACCGTGATCCGTCTGGTCGTGGAGAAGCTGCCCAGTGGAGGGGTCAACAAGCCGGTATGGCTGTGGTGGTCGGGCACCGGCGCCACCATCGCGGACGTCGACCGCTGCTGGCAGTCCTTCCTCCGCCGCTTCGACATTGAGCACACCTTTCGCCTGTTCAAGCAGACCCTCGGCTGGACCAAGCCCCGACTCCGCAGCCCGGAGGCGGCGGACCGGTGGACGTGGCTGGTGATCGCCGCCTATGCCCAGCTCCGCCTCGCCCGCCCACTGGCCACCGACCTCCGCAGGCCCTGGGAGAAGCCCACCGAGCCGAACAAGCTGACACCCGCCCGCGTCCGCAGAGGGTTCAGAAACCTGCACGCGAAGGCCGGCTCACCAGCCCGTGCACCGAAACCGTCCCGCCCCGGACCAGGAAGGCCACCGGGATCGAAGAATCACCGCCGGGCCCCACGACACGACGTGGGAAGAGTCCTTGCGACCGGCGAGGCATACAGCCGGCCAGCCCACCACAAGCTCGGCACGAAACCCCGCCGAACAGGTGGGCACGAAACCGCGTCGCACTGGCTAGCAGACGGGGTTGAGAATCGGCAGTTCGGTCACCCCCGCCCGCTTGACCCCTGATGGGCAGCCGGGAATAGGGACCGGAGCGGCTCAACTTCCTGTTCCATGGCATCGAAAACCGAGCCAACCTGCTGCCCGACGTCGCCCAACTGGATCGGCAGCCTACTCTGCAAAGCCGACCAGCTGCTTCCACGTGGTGATGACCGGCTTTCGGCATGAGCACTGGGAGCGGCGAGAAAGGCGGCCAAGCCAACACTCACGGCAGCAACAACGATTCGTTCACGCATGACGGACTCCCCAACCGAGCGACACGATCCCTCAGAGCTGCCCAGCCCATCCCGCACTACACCTGAGCCGTTCATCGCACATTTGAACGTGCCCACGGCCGGCCGGTGGAGCGCCGCACCGCGCCAGAAACGGAAACGTGATCTCGCTGTCGGGACATCCCCAGAGTTGGCTGGTTAAACGGCAAGC
>NZ_JBFAPH010000237.1:0-9733 GCF_040675635.1 Streptomyces sp. NPDC049577 | reverse complement strand
CTCGTCGGCCACGTCGACGAGACCGTCCACGTCGTGCGGGCGGACAACGCGCGCGGCTGGACCCTCGCCGTCTCCGACCCCCGCAAGGCGCTAGGGCGCGGCTCCGGCGCTCTTCGTGGGCGTCGAGCTCGACCTGCCCGACCCGGACACCCGGGCCGCCGTGCACACCGCGCTCGGCCGCGCGCTCGCCGGGGCACCCGTGCCCTGGCCCGTGCAGCTCGTGTTCCTGGACGTCGCGCAGGACCCGGTGGGCGACTGGATCCGCGACCGGGTGCGCCCGTTCTACGACCGGGAGCCGTGACTGCTCCCCTGCCCGCCGCCGCGGGCTCGTAAGCTGGTTGGACGACCGTACGGGGCGGTCGGAACGGTCGAGAGAAGAGGCGGACCCAGGTGAGCGCGGGCGCGGAGGGCGGCGTGGAGCAGGTGCTGCGCCAGGTGGCGCCCGGCCGTTACGACACGTACGAGGCGCTGCTGCGCGCCCTGGCCGAGGGCCGGGTGTGGATGCTGCTGTGGCACGGCCAGGCCGGCGCGCCCGACGCCCAGTACGGGAACATGGAGGTCGACGGGCTGGGCTACGCGCCCTGTGTCACCTCCGCCCAGGAGCTCGCCGCCAGCGGCTGGAACCGCGCCCACGAGGTCGTCTCCGGCCGTGACGTCGCCGCGGCCCTCTACCCCGACCGCTGGGGCCTGTGGCTCAATCCGCACGCGCCCGGCGGCGGCGTCGGCGTGCCCTGGCTCGACCTGCGCCGCATCACCGGCGGCCTGGACCGGCTGCCCGCCGGCCCGCTGCAACTCAGCGAACCCGCCCTGGACATTCCGCAGTTCTACGCCCTTCTCGGGCAGAACGCCCACCGCACGCCCGCCGTCCGGGCGCTGCGCCGTGCCTGGGTGCAGCCGGCGCTCGGCAGCCCGTACCTGGCGATCGGCCTCGACCTCTACGACACCTCGCAGACGGCCGTCGAGGCCGTGCGCCAGATGATGCGCCAGTCCGTCGGCGTGGTGCCGGAGGGGCTGCCGGTCTCCACGGTGTCGATGGCCGACGAGCACGACCCGGTCGCGATGTGGATGCGCGCCAACGCCCGCCCCTTCTTCGACCGCGACGGCTACGGCGGCTCCCCGGCCCCCACCGGCGGCTACGGCTACCCGCCGCAGCAGGGCGGGCAGTCCGGGGCGTACTGACGCCCCCTCGGCGGCCCCCAACTCACCTCGTCACGGCGGCGATCCCGCACCGCTGACGGATTCCTGCTGTCCGTATAACGGAACCTCACTCCGCACATCACGGTTGCGCATCCTTTGACGGCCAGGTCTGGCGGGTGATCGCCGCCACATTGAAGACTCCCGCCCAAGGCATTTCGGTCCTGTGTACGACCTGCTCCGCGTGTTCTTTTCGCTGCTCCGCGTGTACGTCTCCGCACTACCGCACCATCCGCACCAGTGATGTGAACCAGCCGCTTTTGCGGCGGGCGTCGGGCCGGTTCGCCCCGGCCGAGAGGGGTCCACCAGACGATGACGGCACCACTGCACGACACGGGCGCGGCCGAGACCGCCGCCATCGATGTCGCCGCCGGCGTCCCGGCGAAGGCCATCGAGGGCCGTTCCCCCTGGCGCATCGCCTGGGTGCGGCTCAAGCGCGACAAGGTGGCGCTCGCGGGCGGCGTGGTGGTGCTCCTGCTGATCCTGGTCGCGATCTTCGCCCCGCTCATCGTGGGACTGCTCGGCCATCCGCCGAACGAGTACCACGAGGAGCTGATCGACCCGCTCTTCAGCACCCCGAAGGGCTCGTGGGGCGGCATCAACTCGCACTTCCTGTTCGGAGTCGAGCCGGTCAACGGCCGCGACGTCTTCAGCCGGGTGATCTACGGGGCGCGGGTGTCGCTGCTCGTGGCGTTCCTCTCGGCCGTGGTGGCCGTGGTGATCGGCACGGTCGTCGGCATCGTCGCGGGCTACTTCGGCGGCTGGATCGACGCCGTCGTCAGCCGGGTCATGGACCTGCTGCTGGCCTTCCCGCAGCTGCTGTTCATCCTCGCGCTCATCGCCGTGGTGCCCAACTCCCTCTTCGGACTGAGCGGTTCGGGCGTCCGCATGGCCGTGCTGATCGCGGTGATCGGCTTCTTCGGCTGGCCCTACGTCGGGCGCATCGTGCGCGGCCAGACGCTCTCGCTCAGGGAGCGCGAGTACGTCGAGGCGGCCCGCAGCCTGGGCGCCGGCCGGGCCTACATCCTCTTCCGCGAGCTGCTGCCCAACCTGGTGGCGCCGATCACCGTGTACGCCACGCTGATGATCCCCACCAATGTCCTCACGGAGGCGGCGCTGAGCTTCCTCGGCGCGGGCGTCAAGCCGCCGACGGCCTCCTGGGGGCAGATGCTCTCCAAGGCCGTCACCACCTACGAGTCCGACCCCGTCTTCATGATCATTCCCGGTCTCGCCATCTTCGTCACCGTGCTCGCGTTCAACCTCTTCGGTGACGGCGTACGGGACGCGCTCGACCCCAAGGGCTCGCGCTAGCGGCGCGCCCCGCACCTTCTTCTCCCTTCTTTCCCCAGCCCCTGTCGATCCGTCAGGAGGCCGTTTTCCCGCACCGCCGTACCCACCGGGGCGGCGACGATCACGGAGGTCGCGACATCGTGACAACCCAGAGAAATCCCAGGCACCGGCTGGCCGCGGGGGCGGCCCTCGCGGTCGCGGCCCTGGTGTCCGTCACAGCCTGCGGCGGTGGCGGCGACAGCAAGGACGGCGGCAAGGGCGGCGGCAAGGCGGCCGGCTTCAACGCCGGCATCGACAAGGTGGCCAGCGCGTCCGACAAGAAGGGCGGGGAGCTGAAGTTCATCGGCACCCAGGACGCCGACTCCTGGGACCCGCAGCGCGGCTACTACGGCTTCGTCTGGGACTTCGCCCGCTACTACCAGCGCACGCTCGTCACCCCCAAGTCGGCCCCCGGCGAGGCGAGCGCCGAGGTCGTGCCGGACATGGCCACCGACACCGGCAAGATCTCGGACGACAAGAAGACCTACACCTTCACCCTGCGCCCCGGGCTGACCTGGGAGGACGGGCAGCCCGTCACCAGCAAGCAGATCAAGTACGGCATCGAGCGCACCTGGGCCACCGACAAGATCTCCGGTGGTCCGCCCTGGCTGATGCAGGTCCTGGACCCGGAGAAGAGCTACAAGGGCCCCTACAAGGACGACACCCCGGACAAGCTCGGGCTGAAGGCCATCGAGACGCCCGACGACAAGACGATCGTCTTCCATCTGCCCAAGCCCAACGGCGACTTCCTCCAGATGCTCGCCCTGCCGGCGGCCGGCCCGGTCCGCCCGGACAAGGACACCGCCGAGAAGTACGGCCAGCACCCGTTCTCCAACGGCCCCTACAAATGGGTCTCCTACACCCCCAACAAGGGCCTGGAGCTGACCCGCAACGACAAGTGGGACCAGAAGTCCGACCCGGTGCGCAAGGCCCTCCCCGACAAGATCACGGTCAAGCTGACCACCAACGCCGACGACATGGACAACAAGCTCCTCGCCGGCGAGTACGACCTCGACCTCAACGCCACCGGCATGGGCTCGGCCGGCCGCCAGAAGGCGCTCCAGTCCCACAAGGACAACGTCGACAACCCGCAGACCGGCTTCATCCGCTACGCCGCCTTCCCGAAGACCGTCGCGCCGTTCGACAACGAGCACTGCCGCAAGGCCGTCATCTACGCCGCCGACCACACCTCGCTGCAGACCGCGCGCGGCGGCCCCGAGGCGGGCGGTGACATCGCCACCAGCATGCTGCCGCCGGGGGTCAAGGGCTACGACCAGACCTACGACCCGTTCCAGCTGAAGCAGGGCAAGCCCGACGAGGCCAAGGCCAAGGAGGAGCTGAAGGCCTGCGGCAAGCCGGACGGCTTCACCACCACCATCGCCGTGCGCAACAACAAGCCGCCGGAGGTCGCCACCGCCGAGTCGATGCAGGCCGCGCTGAAGAAGGTCGGCATCAACGCGCAGATCGACCAGTACGACGGCGCCCAGACGACGAGCATCATCGGTGCTCCGGCGAACGTGAAGAACAAGAACTACGGCATCATCATCATGGGCTGGGGCGCGGACTTCCCCAGCGGCCAGGGCTTCCTCCAGCCCATCGCCGACGGCCGGTTCATCCAGGAGAGCGGCAACCAGAACTACCCCGAGCTCAACGACCCGCAGGTCAACAAGCTCTTCGACGACGCCATCGCGGAGACCGACCCGGACAAGGCCGGGAAGATCTACCAGGAAGCCAACAAGAAGATCACCGAGGGCGCCTGGTACCTGCCGTTCGTCTACGAGAAGAACATCACCTGGCGCAGCTCCCGGCTGACGAACGTGTTCACCTCCGTCGCCTTCAACGGCCGCTACGACTTCGCCGCGCTGGGCGTCGTCAAGTGAGTCGTCCGTCCGCTCCACCGGCGCACCGCCGCTAGGCCCGAAGGGCAGGTGAGGGCCGCGCGCGGCGGCCGGGGACCCCTGGCGGGTCCCCGGCCGCCGACGGGCCGACCGCAGTGTTCGCTTACATCGTCAGACGGCTGTTCGCCGTCATCCTGATGCTGCTCGTGGTCACCCTGGTGACCTTCGTCATCTTCTTCGCCATCCCCAGGCTCAGCGGGGCCGACCCCGCCGCGATGTACGTCGGCAAGCAGGCGGACGCGGCGACCATCGAGGGCATCCGGCAGAAGCTCGGCCTGGACGAGCCCATCCTGATGCAGTACTGGCACTTCGTGACCGGCATCGTCACCGGCCGCGACTACACCGGCGGCGGCACCACCGACCACTGCCCGGCGCCCTGCTTCGGCTACTCCTTCAAGACCGAGCAGGCCGTCTGGCCCGTGCTGCTCGACCGGCTGCCGGTGACGCTCTCGCTGGCCGCGGGCGCGTGCGTGCTGTGGCTGATCGGCGGCGTCACCACCGGTGTCGTCTCGGCGCTCAAGCGCGGCACCCTCTGGGACCGCTCGGCCATGACCATCGCCCTCAGCGGCGTCTCGCTGCCGATCTACTTCACCGGCCTGATCTCGCTCGCCGTCTTCCACTACTGGCTGGGCTGGTTCGGCGCCGACTACACGAACTTCGCCGACGACCCCGCCGGCTGGTTCAGCAACCTGGTCCTGCCCTGGGTCACCCTCGCCTTCCTCTACGCCGCCATGTACGCCCGGCTCACCCGCGCCACCATGCTGGAGGTCCTCGGCGAGGACTACATCCGCACCGCCCGCGCCAAGGGCCTGCGCGAACCGGTGGTCATCGGCAAACACGCCATGCGCTCCACGATGACGCCCGTCCTGACCATCCTCGGCATGGATCTCGGCGCCCTCATCGGCGGGGCCATCCTCACCGAGACCACCTTCAACCTGCCCGGCCTCGGCCAGGCCGCCGTCAGGGCGATCAGCGACCGCGACCTGCCGCTGATCCTCGGTGTCACGCTCATCACCTCGGCCGCCGTCGTCCTCGCCAACCTCGTGGTGGACCTTATGTATGCCGTGATCGACCCCCGCGTGAGGCTCTCATGACCACCACCCCCGCCCCGCACGGCGACGCCACCGGCGACCCGACCGCGTACCTCGACGTCCGCGACCTGCGCATCCACTTCCCGACCGACGACGGCCTGGTGAAATCCGTCGACGGGCTCTCCTTCCAGCTGGAGAAGGGAAGGACGCTCGGCATCGTCGGCGAGTCGGGCTCCGGCAAGTCGGTCACCTCGCTCGGCATCATGGGCCTGCACACCGTCGGCCAGTACGGCCGGCGCAAGGCCCGGATCAGTGGTGAGATCTGGCTCGACGGCACCGAGCTGATGAGCGCCGACCCCGACGAGGTGCGCCGGCTGCGCGGCCGCGACATGGCGATGATCTTCCAGGACCCGCTGTCGGCCATGCACCCCTACTTCACCGTCGGCTCGCAGATCGTCGAGGCCTACCGGGTCCACCACGAGGACGTGGACAGGAAGACCGCCCGCAAGCGCGCGATCGAGCTGCTGGACCGCGTCGGCATCCCGCAGCCGGACCGCAGGGTGGACGACTACCCGCACCAGTTCTCCGGCGGCATGCGGCAGCGCGCGATGATCGCCATGGCGCTGGTCAACAACCCCGCGCTGCTCATCGCGGACGAGCCGACGACCGCCCTGGACGTCACCGTGCAGGCGCAGATCCTCGACCTCATCCGCGACCTGCAGAAGGAGTTCGGCTCGGCCGTCATCGTCATCACCCACGACCTGGGCGTCGTCGCCGAACTGGCCGACGACATCCTGGTGATGTACGGCGGCCGCTGCGTCGAGCGCGGCCCGGCCGAGCAGGTCTTCTACGAGCCCCGGCACCCCTACACCTGGGGCCTGCTGGGCTCGATGCCGCGCATCGACCGGGAGCAGACCGAGCGCCTCATCCCGGTCAAGGGCTCGCCGCCCAGCCTGATCAACATCCCGGCCGGCTGCGCATTCCACCCCCGCTGCCCCTACGCGGACCTGCCCAAGGGCCAGATCACCCGCAGGGAACGGCCCGAGCTGCGGCCGGTACCCGGATCCGGGCGGCACTACTCCGCGTGCCACCTGCCGGAAGCGGAGCGGACGCGGATCTGGACCGAAGAGATTGCGCCGAAGCTGTGAGGGCCCGCGCCGTGCAGGACGCTGTGAAGGACGAGGACGCCGTGACCGACGAAGCCGTGCCCCTCCTCAAGGTCGAGGGCCTGATCAAGCACTTCCCGATCACCAAGGGCCTGCTGCGCCGCCAGGTGGGTGCGGTACAGGCCGTCGACGGCCTGACCTTCGACGTGCGCGCGGGGGAGACCCTGGGCGTGGTCGGCGAGTCCGGCTGCGGCAAGTCGACCATGGGACGGCTGATCACCCGGCTCCTCGAACCCACCGCCGGACGGATCGAGTTCGGCGGCGAGGACATCACCCACCTCGGCGTGGCCGGGATGCGCCCGCTGCGCCGCGACGTCCAGATGATCTTCCAGGACCCGTACTCCTCGCTGAACCCCCGGCACACGGTCGGCACGATCGTCGGCGCGCCGTTCCGGCTCCAGGGCATCACGCCCGAGGGCGGGGTCAAGAAGGAGGTCCAGCGGCTGCTGGGCCTGGTCGGCCTCAACCCCGAGCACTACAACCGCTATCCGCACGAGTTCTCCGGCGGCCAGCGCCAGCGCATCGGCATCGCCCGCGCCCTGGCGCTCAAGCCCAAGCTGGTCGTCGCGGACGAGCCGGTCTCCGCGCTGGACGTCTCCATCCAGGCACAGGTCGTCAATCTGCTCGACGACCTCCAGGACGAGCTGGGTCTGACGTATGTGATCATCGCGCACGACCTGTCCGTCATCCGGCATGTCTCGGACCGCATCGCGGTGATGTACCTCGGCAAGCTCGTGGAGCTGACCGACCGCACGTCGCTGTACGCGAGCCCCATGCACCCGTACACCAAGGCGCTGCTGTCCGCCGTGCCGGTGCCGGACCCGAGGCGGCGGGCCGGGCGGGAGCGCATCCTGCTCAAGGGCGACGTGCCCTCGCCGATCGCCCCGCCGCCGGGCTGCCGCTTCCACACTCGCTGCTGGAAGGCGACCGAGGTGTGCAAGCGGGAGGAACCGCCGCTGCTCGCCCTGCTGCCCGGCCACCAGGTCGCCTGTCACCACCCCGAGAACGCGCCGAAGCCGGCCGGGGCGGGAGCGACGGCGTGAACGAGCAGTGCAATTTTACGAGTTGGTAAAGGCATGAGCATGACGAGCCGGGAGGGTGCAGAGTCGGCGCCGACGCTGTATCGGCGCTCGCGCGTTCGAAGGGACGGCTCATGGCATTCTCCCGCTCGACCCGGCAGCACCGTCCGTTACCGCCGCACCGCCCGTTCCGCCGGCGGTCAGCACGCCTCGCGGCCGTCGCCACGGCGGTGGCCGCCGCCTGCGTGATCTCCGCGGCGCCCGCCACCGCCTCGGGAGCGCCCACTCCCGGCGCGCCCGGGATCGGCGACTCCTACTTCCCGGGCCTCGGCAACGGCGGCTACGACGTCCAGCACTACGACCTCGACATCGGCTACGCGCCCGACACCGGACGCCTCGACGGCCGTACGACCGTCACCGCGCGGGCAACCCAGCGGCTGTCCGCCTTCGACCTCGACCTCCAGCAGCTCGACGTCGCCTCCGTCGAGGTGAACGGCCGGCCCGCCGCCTTCGTCCGCGACGGCGACGAACTGCGGATCCGGCCGGCCCGCCCCCTGGCCAAGGGCCGCCTCTTCACCGCCACCGTCACCTACGGCGGCACACCCCGGCCGCTCGGCGGGCCCATCGTCTTCGGCTCCAATTACGGCTGGCTCAGAACCAAGGACGGCGTCTTCGTCGGCTGCGAGCCGAACGCCGCCTCCACCTGGTTCCCCTCCAGCGACCACCCCGCCGACAAGGCCACCTTCGACATCCGCGTCAGAGCACCCAAGGGCCTGACCGCCATCTCCAACGGCCGGCTGGTCTCCACCCGGGACCGGGGCGGATCCACGATCACCCACTGGCGGGAGTCGCGGCCCATGGCCACCTACCTCGCCACCGCCACCATCGGGAAGTTCGACGTCAGAACCGGCCGGACCCCCGGGGGCATCCCCGTCTACGTCGCCAAGGACCCCTCCCTGCCGCCCGGCGGGGTCGACTTCTACGGCGTCACGGCCGCCGTCACCGACTACTGGTCGCAGGTCTTCGGCCCCTACCCCTTCGAGGAGACCGGCGCGATCGTCGACGACACGCCGGAGGCCGAATTCTCCCTGGAGACCCAGTCCAAGCCCCTCTACTCCGGCGTCCGCTCCGAGTGGACCATCGCCCACGAGCTGGCCCACCAGTGGTTCGGCGACTCCGTCTCCGTCGCACGCTGGAAGGACATCTGGCTCAACGAGGGCTTCGCCTCGTACGCGGAATGGCTCTGGGCCGAGCACAAGGGCACCGGGTCCGCGCACGACGCGTTCCGCGCGGCATACGCGGCCCGCAAGGCGGACGACCCCTTCTGGAAGATCGACGTCGCGGACCCGCAGCGCGACACGATGTTCTCCCGGGCCGTTTACAGCCGCGGCGCGATGACGCTCCAGGCCCTGCGCGAGCGGATCGGGGACCGGGCCTTCTTCCGGCTCCTGCCCCTGTGGACGGCACGGCACCGGTACGGCAACGCGAGCACGGCGGACTTCGTCGCCCTGGCCGAGCAGGTCTCGGGGCAGGACCTCGGCAGCCTCTTCGCCACCTGGCTGAGCAGCCGGAACAAGCCGGATCTGCCGTAGGCCCCGCCGGCGGCCCGGGAACGTGGTCGCGGCCGGTTCGGTACCCGCGAGCCGGTGGTAGGGGGAGTCTGTCTCAGCAGCCGGACGGCCTCGGCGGCGCACACCGCGCCGTGAGGCAAAATATGTCGTGCTCACCGATCTGTTCAGCCCCACCGTCCAGCACTCGCTCGACCTCGCCGGGATCTTCGTCTTCGCCATCTCCGGGGCGCTCCTCGCCGTCCGGAAGAACTTCGACGTCTTCGGCATGGCCGTGCTCGCGGAGGTCACCGCGCTGGGCGGCGGGCTGTTCCGGGATCTGATCATCGGAGCCGTACCGCCGGCCGCCTTCACCGACCTGGGGTACTTCGTGACCCCGCTGGTCGCCACACTGATCGTCTTCTTCCTCCACCCGGAGGTGGAGCGGATCACCAAGGCGGTCGGCAATGGGAGATGACCGCGTCGCCCGGCAGGACGATCGAGTGGACGACCTCCCAGCCGCCCGGCGTCAGCGCGTCCAGCTCGGCG
>NZ_JBFAPH010000236.1:0-9738 GCF_040675635.1 Streptomyces sp. NPDC049577 | reverse complement strand
GGCGGCCGGGAGGAACGTGCGTCTGCGGGTGGGGGACATCTCGTGTGCGTCCTTTCACCTACGACGTCATGACAGTTCGGTGGCCGCGAACTCCTTGAGCCAGGCCCGGAACTCCGGGCCGATGTCGGCACGTTCGCACGCCAGCCGCACGGTGGCCCGAAGATAGTCGGCCCGGTCCCCCGTGTCGTACCGCCGGCCCCGGAAGACCACCCCGTGCACCGGGCCGCCGGCGCCGGTGGTCGCCAGCTCGTGGAGCGCGTCGGTGAGCTGGATCTCCCCGCCGCGCCCGGGCGCGGTGCGCCGCAGGACGCCGAAGACCGCGGGGTCCAGCACATAGCGGCCGATCACGGCGTAGCCGCTGGGCGCGGTGCCGGGGGCGGGCTTCTCCACCAGCCCGGTGACGCGCAGGACGTCCTCCTCCGTCTTCGGCCCGACCACCGCGCAGCCGTAGAGGTGCGCCCGCTCCCGGGGCACCTCGGTCAGGGCGACGACGCTGCCGCCGTGCCGCTCGCGCACCTCGATCATGCGGGAGAGCAGCGGGTCCCGGGGGTCGATGAGGTCGTCGCCGAGCAGCACCGCGAAGGGGTGGGACCCCACGTGCGAGGCGGCGGCGAGGACCGCGTGCCCGAGGCCGAGCGGATCGCCCTGGCGGGCGTAGTGCACGGTGGCCAGCGTGCTGGAGCGGCGCACGAGGGCGAGGCGCTCGTGGTCGTTCTTCGCCTCCAGCACGGACTCGAGCTCGTGGGCCCGGTCGAAGTGGTCCTCCAGGGCGCGCTTGTTGCGGCCGGTGATCATCAGCACGTCGCTCAGTCCGGCGGCCGCGGCCTCCTCCACGACGTACTGGATCGCCGGCTTGTCGACGACGGGCAGCATCTCCTTGGGCGTCGCCTTGGTGGCGGGCAGGAAGCGCGTGCCCAGGCCCGCGGCGGGGATGACGGCCTTGACCACGGGGGCGGGGGCGGATGTCTGCATGGCGGGCGTGGCCGGGGCCACTGCTCTCCTTGTCTTCACGGGACGGTTGGGGGGTGTCCGGTGGGTCTGCGCGGGTGAAGGAGCGGCGTCTGGCGCCTGCGATCGCAAGGCGGAGGAGGGAGTCGACGCGGAGCGTCGGCGACCGACGACAACGCCGCGAGTGCTGGTGCCAGGCGTCGCGACGCCGCGCAGACCCACCGGACACCCCCTAACGCCGCGTCCAGATGCGGTAGACCCCCGTGCCGGAGGAGGTCTTGAACGGGACGGTGGCGGACAGCCGGTAGTGCGGGTTGCTCCTGAGCTCGGTGGCGATCAGCAGGTCCTCGCCGGTCGAGGTGTGCAGGCCGTCGAGCACGACGATGTCGAACCAGCCGTCGGCGAGCGCCCTGCGGTAACCGTCCTTGCCGGTGTGGACGGTGCCGGCGGGGTCCTTGTAGCTGATCTCGGACGTGGAGGTCCACTGGCCCGGGCTCGTGCGGTCGCGCAGGTAGTACAGCGGCACCTCGCGGGCCGAGCTGAGGTAGCGGCCCTTGCCGTCGACCTGCGGGCGCAGCGCCTGCACCAGGTGGGTGGAGTCGGGCCAGACGCCGAAGCGCCAGTCCGACTGGGCGATGCCCATGCAGAGCATGCCGACCCAGAGCATGATGCCCAGCTGCGGGTAGCGGAAGTGCGCGCCGACCAGGCGGCTGACACCGATGCCGGCCATGGGCGCGGCGAAGAGCAGCCCGAGGCCGACGTGCTTGTACAGGGACTCGCCGTCGCCCACGTACATCTGGCAGGCGGGGGCGATCAGGGCGGTGCCGCAGAGCAGCAGGCCGATCAGGGCCCGCCAGCGCCAGCCGGGTCCGGTCAGTTCCAGGGAGCGGGGGGACTCGTTCATCCGGCCGCGGCGCACGTAGGACACGGCGCCGAGGCAGGAGGTGAGGAACAGCAGCCCGCTCCAGGCGCCGAATCGTTTCAGCAGGTCGGTGACGCCGTCGATGCCGTGCGGCTGGACGAGGACGGTGTCCTGTACGGCCGTCAGGGTGCCGGTGGCGAAGAGCCAGCCGCCGGCCAGTGCGGCGACACCCAGGAACAGCAGCAGGCCGCGCAGGGCCGACCGTCCGCGGTGGTGCGGCCAGGCGGTGAGCACGGCGAGCACCAGCAGCGTCGGCACGTACAGCACCGCGCCGTACTTCACGGCCACGGCCAGTGCCGCCACCGGGGCGGCGAGCAGCACGGCGAAGAGCGGCGCCCGGCCGGTGCGCACGACGATCCAGGCGGCGACCGCCAGGAGGAAGCCGGCCGCGGCGTCGTAGGTCGCGAGGTTGCCCAGCACGATCGTGGACTGGGTGACGGCGAACATGGCGGAGGCGAGCAGCGCCACCCGCTCGTTGAACATGCGCCGGGTGAAGGAGTACAGCAGCGCCGTGGTGCCCAGCGTGAGCACCAGGCTCAGCGCCCGTGCCCCGGCCAGTCCGAGGGAGGACTCGACGAAGGCGGCCAGCACCGGGTAGAGGACGGGCGAGCCGGAGAAGTGCCGGTCGTAGCCGTCGGGCAGCGCCGTGCCGTGCAGCAGGTGGTCGAGTTCGACGTGGCCCGTGTAGAGGGCCAGCGCCTCGTCCTGGAAGGCGGTGTTGGCGAGCCGCAGCGAGAGCACCGCCTGGACGACCAGGACGCACAGCAGCACGGCCCGGCTGACCCAGCCGCGGCGGCGGCTGTCGGCCATGTCCCAGCCCGCGTCGGGTGTCGGGGGGATGCGGTAGCCCGGCTCGTCCGCCCCCTCGGCCCCGGCCTCGGTCCCGGCGTACGGCTCGGCGGTGTACTGCTCGGCGGCGTACGGCTCGGCCGGCGCGGAGGTGTGCTCGTGCGGGGTGTCGTGCGGCTGCCCGGGGCCGGCGCCGAACCACTGCGCGTGCGGCAGCGGCCGGCCCTGGGGTTGCCCCTGCCACTGCCGGTCGTACTCGTCGAACTCGTCGTACGACTGCTGCTCGGGACCGGTCACCTGGCCGCCGGTCCAGCCCAGCCCGTAGTAGGCGTCGTCGTGCTCGGCCCCGTGCCCGGCCCGCTGCTCGGGTATGCGGTTCACTCGTGTCCCGGGATTGTTGTTCGAAGGCTCCATCATGGTTTCCGCACGTCGAAGCCGAAGGTGTCGTCCGCCGCGAGCCGTTTGAACTCGGCGAGCGCCGGGGTGTCGGCGACCAGGCGCCAGTCGGCGCGCTTGCTGTAGTCGAACCAGATGAATCCGACGACGTCCTTGCGGGCCTTGATGCCCTTGAAGAGGCTCACGATGGCGCTGCGCCGCTTGGGGTCCGTGTCCGCCGCGGTCTCCAGGACGAGGAGCGGTTTGCGGGTGAAGGTGCGTACCTTGGCGATGGTCGGTCCGAAGACCGCGTCGAAGGTGTAGGGCTGGTCGTGGGTGAAGTAGCCGACCATGCCCACCCAGTCGACGTAGTCGTCGCCCGGGTAGTAGTCATGGATGTCGATCTTCTTCACCGGGTTGATGATGTTCGGCGACCAGGCCCAGATGACGTTCACGGCCCCGGCGTCGACGAACACGTCGTGCACGTGCTTCCAGGCCCGGACGTAGTCGGCGGCCTTGACGTACTTGGTGCCCCACTTCTCCCAGTGGCCGTTCATCTCGTCGGCGAAGCTCATGACGATGGGGAGGTTGAGGTTGCGCACGGACTCGGCGTACCGCTTGACGTACGCGTCCGACTTGCCGTCGGCGATGTCCGCGATGGTGGTGTCGTCCGGCTCCCAGGAGACCACGGTCATCGCGCCGGTCTTCCAGGCCTTGTGGACGCCCGCGGTGTTGTAGTCGTCGCCCCAGGCCGCGTAGTACTCCAGCAGGTCGGGGCGCTTGCCCACCAGCTCGGCGTACTTGTCGGCCCCGGCCATGGAGGACGGCGCGTCCTCCAGCGCGGCGCCGAAGAACTTCCTGCGGGGCTGGACGAGGGGCTGGATGTCGAACGGCCGGATGATGTCCTCGGACGGCGGGGGCAGGTCCACGGAGCGTCCGGTGGCCTCGCCGCCGGATATCAGCTCGGCGCAGCCGGAGAGGCCGATGGCCATCGCGCCCACCAGGAGCACGGCGACCGCGGCACGGGCCAGACGGGATCTCATGCTGCGGCGTTCTCCGTGTTCTGGGGGCTCTCCGCCCGGGGCTGGATCAGGACCCGGCCGACGACCAGGGCGTAGAAGAGACCGGTGGACAGGATCAGCGAGAAGTCGGGAGCGTACATGGTGAGCATGCGCCAGACGGCGGCGCCCACCCAGACGACCGCGGTGCCACCGCTCCACACCCACATGCCGATCCAGAAGCGCCGGGTCTTGTTCTTCTTGGCGCCGGACGAGCCGGTCGGCTGCCAGCCCATGCGGTTCTTGCGGAGGATGTCCCAGATGGCGAAGACGTGCGCCCAGCCGTACATCATGCGGGCGGCCCACGCCTCCAGCCGGTAGGGGGCCTTGTGCCACATCGGGAAGATGATGGTGGTGTACAGGATGCTCGGCAGGACCAGCAGCAGGTGCTCGACCTTCAGCTTGTCCGGCATCGCCAGCAGCAGCACGATCGGGATGACCGGGGCGGCGAAGGTGAACAGCGCCGTGTGGATGTAGTAGAAGAACCCGGACATGTAGCACAGCCGGCTGGAGAGCCTGATCCTCGCCTTCCAGAACTTCCGGCTGGACAGCAGGCTCATGGAGCCGGAGCACCAGCGGTACTGCTGGTTGAAGAAGGCGCCGGCGGAGTCCGGGCAGACCCCGGTGGACACCGCGACCGGCACATAGCGCAGGTCCCAGCCGAGATTGCGCAGATCGAATCCGGTGTGCACGTCCTCGGAGTGCTCGATCAGCGTCGTGCCGCCGTTCTCGTCGAGCGCCGCGCGCCGGTAGACGGCGCAGCTGCCGACGCAGATCGCGCCGTCGCTGCCCTGCCGCGACACCTGGACGGAACGGTAGAAGAGCTCCTGGACGGCCCCGGCTCCGCGCTCGATCCAGTTCTGCGAGTCGAGCACCCGGAAGAACTGCGGCGACTGCACGATGCCGATGCGGTCGTCGTTCTCCATATAGGGGAGGAGTTCTTCCAGGAGATCGGCGCGGGGCGCGAAGTCGGCGTCGAGGATGAGGATGTACTTTCCGTCCGACTGCCCGTAACCGAAGTGCATGTTGCCGGCTTTCTTGAACCAGCCGCGATTGGGGCGGGTTCCGTAACGAAAGCCGAAATCGGCCGCCATCGCCTCCAGTTCGGGGTCGGCGCCGTCGTCCATCACGAACGGCAGGCAGACCCCGGGGTAGCGGTCGGCGAGCGCGCGCACGTGCGTCCAGGTGTTGTGCAGCACCTCGATGGGCTCGCCGCACACGGGGAGGAAGACGTCGACCGACGGGTACTCGGCGGGCTGCCAGTCGCGGACCAGCCGCCGGTGGGCCTTGAGGTCGAAGTCGCGGGTGAAGGCGTTCACCCGCAGCGAGATCAGGTAGTAGACCACCGTGAAGACCAGCAGCGGCACATACACCCAGAGCATCGGCGTCGACGACGCGAGCTTGAACTGGCTCACCACGAGGCAGCAGAAGCTGACCAGCGAGCTGAGCGTCAGCACCCACAGATGCCGTTTGGCGTAGGCGTACTTCTCACGCTCCGTGGGCGGCTGGGGCAGCAGTCCCCCGGGTACGACCTCCCCGCGCCCGGCCCGCCGCCGGCCTCCGCCGACGCGCGACCGGTGCCCGCCCGCACGGGCAGGCTGAACTGCACTCATTCACACTCCCCCGAGCCCCTGGCCCGACTACCCGCCCTGCAACACGCCCAGCGGTCAAGGCCGATGAGCGAACGGAATTATATACAGGTAAAGGGGAAGTAAAGCCTACGGGTGCTGCATTCCGATTTCGATCTTTACGTCGTGTGAATGGGGCGGAAACGGCACGCGTGAGGCATTCGCCGTGCCGGACCCGCCCGGACCCGCTAGACCCGCCGCCACTCCCCCAGGCTCAGCCCGGCCCCGGGCTCCTGGCGGGCGACGCGCAGGGCGCCGTCCGCGCCGATCGCCGCGACGACCACGCGGTCATGCGCGTCGAGGGCCAAGGCCGGGGTCCCGGCGCAGGTTTCGCCCGTCTCGGACCAGGCGGCACCCGCCGGGACGGCCTCGTCGGCGGGGTGGGCCGCCACGGCCGGGAGGCCGGAGGCGGCGCGCTGGGCGAGGACCACGCAGGGGCGGTCGTCCAGGGTGGTGTGGAGGACGGCGACCGGGCCGGTGCCTCCGGTGGCGAGGGAGCCGAGGGCCGCGGGGACGGGGGCCTCGGCTCCGGCCTCGCTGCCCGCGCCCGTGGGGGCGTCGGCGCACTGGGTGTGCAGGGCGGAGTCGGCGGCGGAGCGCCAGTAGTGGGCGACGCGCCCGTCGCCGACGGGGACGGAGGTCGAGCCGGCGAGCGGCTTGGCGGGGGTGTTGAGGACGCGCCGCAGGGGGCCACCCGGCTCCTCCTGACGCCAGCGCAGGACGTACTCGCTCGCGGTGGCGAGGAGTTCGACACGGCCCTCGGCGGTCGCGGCGGCGGAGAGCGTCTCCAGGACGTGACTGCCCTTCAGGTCGGCCCAGGGCCCCCAGATTCCGCGCGCGTCCTGGCGCCGGCCGCACACGCCGCCGCCCGCGTTGCGCACGAAGACGTGCGGCCCCGCGGAGTCGACGACGATCGTGGGCGGGCCGACCTGCGCGGCGCGGTCCCAGTCCTGGCCGTAGGGCGTGCCGATGGAACGCCAGGGCGTCAGGGAACGGCCCGGCTGGAACTGGGTGGCGTAGACGATGTCGGTCTCGGTCCGCTTGTGCCCGTCGGGCGTCTCGACCTCGCGGCGCCGTACGCCGGTGAGGTAGACGTAGCCCTCGGCGCTACGGGCTATGGAGAGGTACGGATCCAGGCCGGGGACGGCGAAGTGCTCGGGCCCGGTCCATTCGGGGCCGCCGGGGCGGACCTCGGTCCAGCGCGTGAAACCGCCGGCGGCCGGGGCGTAGGCCGTGAGCCGGCCGTCCTTCCCCCGGGTCAACCAGCCGGTGGTGGGGGTGGCCGTCCGCACTGCCATGACCGCTGCCAGCCTCTCTTGGAGCCCAAATTCAATCGACCCCCGACCATAACATCGCGAAGTGACGGCCCATTCTGGCGGAATGGCCGTGGGAGGCTGCCGATATGAGTGCCGACACGACTCGTGAGCCCGCCGCACCCGTCCTGCTCGTCGTCGACGCCGCGAACGTCGTCGGATCCGTGCCGAACGGCTGGTGGCGGGACCGCCTCGGCGCCGCGGAGCGCCTGCGGGACCGGCTGGTGGCGCCGGCGGAGCACGGGCTGCCGGAGGCGGACGTCGAACCGCCGTTGCCGGGCCCGTTGGAGGTGGTGCTCGTGGTCGAGGGGGCCGCGCGCCGGACGGAGGGGGTGCCGGGGGTGCGGGTCGAGGCGGCCGGTCCCGGCGAGAGTGGCGACGACCGCATCGTGCGTGTCGTGGCGGACCGTGCCCCGGGACGGCGCTGCGTGGTGATCACGGCGGACCGGGAGCTGCGCCGGCGCGTACGGGCGCTGGGCGCCGAGGTGACCGGCCCCCGCGTGGTGGCGGCGACCGGCGGCCCCGGTCCAGGAGGGGAGTGACCGGGACCGCCGGGGGCGTCCGAGGGGAACGAACGCCCGGAGGGAGTCCTCGGGATCGACGAGGAGGGTGCCGTTCCCAGGAGTCCCAGGCGCCACAAGCAGTAAATATATATACCGCCGAGTACGCAAGGGTAAGAAAATTTTCATTCGGTGGGTGACGATGGGGACACGCGCTGCGGCCCCCGGTCGGGCCTCGGCGGGTCAGGCCTCAGCGGTCCGGCGTCAGCGGGCCGGCGTCAGCGGTCCAGGAAGAAGTCGTGCTGCTCGGCGGCCTGCTCGTACTTCTCCAGCCGGAGCTGCGTGCGCTCCGGGTCCGCGTCGGCCATGGCCTGGAGGAGGGCGGCGGAGAGCACGCCGGGAGCCGCGTAGGAGTCGAAGACGAGCCGCGAGCCGGTGCCCGCGGTGAAGACCACATCGGCCTCGTCCGCGAGCGGGCCCGGCGTCACGTCGGTGATCAGCACGACCCGCAGGCCCGTGCGGCGCGCGACCCGCATCGCCGCCAGGGTCTCGTGGGCGTGCCGCGGCATGGCGAAGGCCAGCACCCAGGTGCCGCCGGCCTCCCGCGCCTGGAGCAGCGCGTCGTAGGCCACGCTGCCGCCGCGGGAGACCAGGCGCACGTCGGGGTGGATGCGCCGGGCCGCGTACGCCACGTACTCGGCGAGCGAGACGGAGATCCGCAGTCCCAGGATCGTCAGGGGCACGGAGCGGGCGAGCTCGCGGCCGACCTCCAGCACCCGGTCGGGGTCGGCGAAGACGTGGCGCAGGCTCGCCAGGTTCTCGATCTCGGCGTCGACGGCCGCCTGCAGTTCGTTGCGGCGGTCCGGCTCCCTGGCCTCCGGGGAGCCGGCGAGGGCGGTCAGGGCGATGGGCTGCAAGGCCTCCCGCAGCCCGGGATAGCCGCTGAAGCCCAGCGAGGTCGCGAAGCGGGTCACCGACGGCTGGCTGACGCCCACCCGCTCCGCGAGGTCGGTGATCGACAGGAAGGCGGCCTCGGTGAGGTGGTCGGTGATGTACTGCGCGATGCGCCGCTGCGCGGGCGAGAGCCGGTGCCCCCCGAACAGGGCGCGCACCTTCTCGGCGGGCGGCGGCTCCGCCTCCGGGGACCGTCGTCCGGGCGTGATCGCCGACGCCTGCGCGCGTGCCTGCTGCCCTGATGGCACCGGCGTGCCTCCTTATCGCCTCTCCGGCTCAACATAGCCCACCGGGCGAAGGGGGCTAAAGGCTCCGTTCCCCCCTGGGCCGCGCGGGCCGCCCGGCCGCCCGGCCGACCCGGCTGTGCCGCGCCCCGTAGACGAAGTACAGGCCGGAGCCCAGCAGCATCCACACCGCGAACCGCACCCAGGTCTCGGCCGGCAGGTTCAGCATCAGCCAGATCGAGGCGATCACCGACAGCACGGGCACGTAGGGCACGAAGGGGGTGCGGAAGGCCCGCGGGAGGTCGGGCCGGGAACGGCGCAGGATGATGACGCCGAGCGCGACGACGACGAAGGCGAAGAGCGTGCCGATGTTGACGAGCTCCGCGAGCACGTCGATGGAGGTGAAACCCGCGACGACGGCCACCACGAGGCCCAGGGCCAGGGTGGAGCGGTAGGGCGTGCCGAAGCGGGGGTGGACGGTGGAGAAGAACCTCGGCAGCAGTCCGTCGCGGCTCATGGCGAAGAAGACGCGGCTCTGCCCGAGCAGCAGGATCATGCAGACCGAGGTGAGGCCGACGGCCGCGCCGAAGCTGATCAGCCCGGCCCAGAAGGGGTGCCCGACGGCCTTGAAGGCGTCGGCGAGCGGCGCGTCGGTGGACAGGTCGCTGTACTTCTGCATGCCGGTGACGACGATGGACACGGCGACGTAGAGCGCGGTGCAGATGGCGAGGGAGCCGAGGATGCCGCGCGGCACGTCGCGCTGCGGGTTGTGGGTCTCCTCGGCGGCCGTGGCGACGATGTCGAAGCCGATGAAGGCGAAGAAGACGACGGCGGCGGCCGCGAAGATGCCCATGACGCCGAAGTTGGACGGCGTGAAGCCGAAGATCAGCTCGATGAGCGGCGCCGCGAGCCCGCCGCCGGCCGCGGCGCCCTTGGACGGCGGGACGAACGGCTCGTAGTTGGCACCGCTGATGAAGAACGAACCGGCGATGATGACGAAGAGGACGACGGTGACCTTCACGCCGAC
>NZ_JBFAPH010000235.1:0-9741 GCF_040675635.1 Streptomyces sp. NPDC049577 | reverse complement strand
GAGACTGATGAAGTCGAGGTAGGCGGGCGGCAGCAGATTGCGGTACGAGTACCACCAGCCACGCCGGGACCCGTCCCGCTCCCCACCGTGCTTTCCGCTCTGCGCACCGCCGGGATCCGTCGACCCGGAACCGCACAGCGCCCCCAGCAAAGCGCGCAGTTCCGGATCGGACACCCGGTAGACGTCGAGCAGACGGGCCACGTCCGCCGACGTCACCCCGCTGCTGCCGGTCTCGATCCGGCTCACCTTCGACTGATGCCAGCCGACCGCACCCGCCGCCTCGCGGCTCGTCATCCCGGACAACTCGCGCTGGCGGCGCAGTTCCGCGCCGAGCTTGCGGCGGCGCACCGCGGGTCCGTACCGCATCGGGCCTCCCTCCCCGCGCTCCGGTCGCGACGGATCCGGTCGCGGTCATCCAGAGTCAATAGACCAGCGCGACCCGCGCCCACGAGGGCTCGGCGCGGAGTTCACCGCTTCGAGCGACAGATATATGCACATCTCGGGGGATCACTCCCATCCCGGCCGTTTTCAGTGGCACGCTGTGACGACGAGCCGCCCGGGAAAGGGACAGCGCCATGGCAGACCACCAGGAAGCATCCGTCACCCTGCCGAGCGCCCCCGCCTCGGTCTCCGCGGCCCGCCGCTACGTGGCGGACGTGCTCGCCGATTGGGGCCTTCCGGACGGCGCGGAGGCCGCCGAGACGGTGCGACTGATCATCTCCGAACTGGCCACCAACGCCGTGCAGCACACCCGCGGCGAGTCGCCCACGTTCACCGTCGACCTCCGCCTGGAGCGGGACGAACAGCTGTGCATCGGGGTCACGGACAGTCACCCCCGCTACCCGAGGCGGCTGCCCGCCGCGGTGCAGCAGGACAGCGGCCGGGGCATGGTCATCGTGCGCTGTCTGGCCGCCGAGTGCGGCGGCAGATTCTTCGTCACCCCGACCGCCGAGGGCGGCAAGACGGTCTGGATCTGCCTGCCGTGGTCCGCCTCCGCCGCCTGACGCGGCGCACGGCGGGGGCGGACCGCGGCGCGACTCAGTCGCTCACCCGCCCGTACCAGACGCTCTTGGTCCAGATCCGCTCCAGACGGACGACCGAGCCGGTCTTCGGGGCGTGCCAGATCCGGTTGTCCCCCGCGTATATCCCGACGTGGTAGACCCCGCCGCCCCGGTGGAAGAAGACGAGGTCGCCGCGTTCCCGCGAGGAACTGGGGATGTGCAGGGTCCGGTTGTACTGGCCCTGCGCGGTGCGGGGCAGCTGCTTGCCGGCCCGCTTGAAGGAATAGAGCGTCAGCCCCGAGCAGTCGAACCGGTAGGGGCCGGTGGCGCCCCACTGATAGGGGGAACCGGCCTTCGAGGCCGCGATCTGCAGGGCCGTGCCGGAGACCGTGACGGCCTCGGCGTCCTGCGCGCCGGCGGGTACCAGCACCGTGGCACTGACGGCGGCGAGTGTCAGGGCCGAAGCGGCCCGTGCCCTGGACAGCTTTGAGGGACGTTTGTGCGCGCCCATGCCAAACCCTTCGTCAGCCGCCTGTGAAGGATGACCTGTCGGGTTCGGGCAGGCGAAGAATGCCCGGCCGCGGGAAGCGGCTTCACCCCAAGGGCCTTCCGTGCGGCTCGCGTTCACCAGCCGAGCCGTACGGACGTCCCGCCGTGCCTGGGTCCTCCATCCCTGCCGATGCACCTGTGTCGACCAGTCGCCCCGGCGGCGGCAGGGTTCGGCGTCCGCCCGGACCGCCCCGCCGCGGTGGCGGGGTCTTGTCGTCGGGAGGGATCTTGGCGCAGCCGCGTCGGCGAAGCCGAGCGGAACCCGCCTTATGTGAGCCTCGTCACCTCTGGGTAATTCGGGTGGACGAAAGGCGATTTGGTCCTCTCGGATTCACCGGGCTGAGGTCGTCACCTGCGGCGGAGATCGCGCCGTGAGCGCGGCGTGCGTGCCTCGCTCAGGGTGGCCGCCGCATGACGTCTACCGGCCCGTCCGCCGTCTGCCGGAGATGCCATCGAAGAACGTTTCCTTTCATGCGCCGGGGCGGGACGGTGGCAACATCACGCGCCCTGCGCGGCGTTCGCCGTCGAGCACCCGCAACGCCCGCGCCAGCGTCCCCGGATACATCTCGCGTTCGCCGCGCTCGTGCATGACCGTGAGCGCGTCGCGCAGCCCGGCGGCCGCGACCGCGAGCGTCTGCGCGGCTCGTAGCGCGCGGTACGTGTCATGCGTGTGAGCCGGGTTGATCCGGCCCAGGAGATCCAGTACTTCCAGATAGCGGTCCACCAGCTCGCCCTCGGCGCGGGTCAGGGCGGGCAGTGGCGGCAGTTCGGGCAGCACGCCGCTCACCTCCCCGCGACGGGCGCGGACTGCTTCCCGCGGTGCGGGACCACCGCGTCGACCAGGCCGTACGCCAGCGCCCCCGCCGGATCGAGGAACAGGTCCCGCTCGATGTCCTGCCGCACGCGCCCCGGTTCCCGGCCGGTGTGCAGCGCGAGCATCTCCACCAGGCCGTCGTGTGCGCGCGCCAGCTCCCGGGCCTGGATCTCCAGGTCGGAGGGCTGGCCGCGCACCGGCTCGGCGATGGCCGGCTGGTGCAGGAGCACCCGCGCGTGCGGCAGGACCATCCGCCGGCCCGGAGTGCCGGCGGCCAGCAGCACGGCGGCGGCCGACGCAGCCTGGCCCACGCAGACGGTCTCCATCTCGCAGCCGATGTAGCGCATCGTGTCGTAGACGGCGCACATGGCGCTGAAGGAGCCGCCGGGCGAGTTGATGTAGAGCGAGATGTGCCGGTCGGGCGCCGCGTGCTCCAGATGCATCAGCTGCGCGATGACATCGCTCGCCGCCGTCTCGTCGATCGGCGTCCCGAGCAGGATGATCCGCTCGGACAACAGCTTCTCGTACGGGTCCAGGGTGCGGAACCCGTGGGCGGTGCGTTCGGTGAACTGCGGCAGGACGTGCCGGGCCGCGGGAGGGAGTCGATCCATCGCCGTACCTCTCTGGGGAAGCCATGGCAGAGCCGTGGGAGCCATGGGAGAGCAGTCTGTAAAAAATGTACAGGACGTACACCTCGTTAGAATGGGGAGCATGGCCTACGAAATTCCGGTGACGCAAGCGCGAGCCGAGCTGGCGGAACTGATCAACCGCGTCGTCTACGGCGGCGAGCGGGTGGTCGTCACGCGCCACGGGAAACCGCTCGTGGCCCTGGTATCCGCCGCTGACCTGCGACGACTCGAAGAACTGGAGGAGGCCGAGGCCGCCGCGCCGGCGCCCGCCGAGGAGCCGGTGATCAGCACGGTCTCGACGCTGCGCTCCTTCACGTCCGCTCCGGGCGAACGCCGCCGCTTCGGCATCGCGGCCGAACACCGCGATCCGGGTTCCGGTCAGCGCCGCTGAGAGCCGCCCGGGTAGCGCATGCCCGGGGTGAGCCCGATCCAGGTGTCGCTGCTCCTGGAGATCAGGTAGACCGGGTCGGTGCCGGCGTCCCAGGTGAGTGGCACCACGTAGTACCCGTACTGGCCCTCGGCCACGCGCCGCAGGTCGGTGTAGCGGTAGCGGTAGTGCCGGCCGGGCCCCAGGTCCTCCTCGTGGACGTACGGAATGCTCAGCCGTTTGTTGCTCAGGACCAGCACGCCGGTCAGCCGTGTGATGTCCTTCGCCTGGGCCGCCGCATCCCGCTCGCCGAGGTGGGAGATGAACAGGGTGGCGGCCCAGAAGAGGCAGATCGCGGCGGCGAGGACGGGGATCGCCGCCCGCCGGGCACCGGCCCGGCCCTTTCCCGCCAGCCTCCTGGACAGGAGCAGCCCGGCGGCGATGGCCAGGGGAGCGATCCAGCCGACGGCCCGCAGCCAGCGCCAGCCGACGAGCACGACGAGCCCGGCGGAGGCGAGCACGACCCCGGCGGCCTTCGCGACCCTGGTCTCCCCGGCGAGGAACCGGCTGACGGCGTTGGTGTGCTGACGCACGCCCGGCGTCCGGACGAGGAGCAGCAGCGGCCAGAAGGAGAACACCAGGAGGGCGATCACCGCCGTCACCATCACCTGGTTCCGCAGCAGGGTCAGGCTCTCGAGGACGAACTCCGAGAAGCCGAACCCGAGGGTGAACGGGGAGATGTGGAAGTACCCGTAGTAGGCGGTCGTGTAGACCACCCCCAGGTAGAACATCAGGCCGGCGATGACGGAGGCCTGACCGACCAGCCCTCTCGCCAGGGAGACCGGCGACGCGCGGTCGGCCGTCTCCTCGCCGGGCGGCAGGCGACCGCCCTCCCCGGTCGCGCCCATTAACTGGGGGACCCGCCGCCCGGCACCTGTGGCTCGTGATGCTCACGTGTCCCGGTCGGGGGAGGCGGCGGCGGAGCCACTCCGCCGGTCGCGTTCGGAGCGGTGGCGTGGGGGGCGGTGGCGTGCGGAGTGTTCGGCTTCTTCTCGGGCTCCGGCTCGTCCGACGAGCAGGCGGCACAGAGTGCCAGACACAGGGCCACGAGAGCGGGAACGCCGGCCGCTCGTACTGCTCCGCCACGCATGGGATCGCCTCCTCCGTTCAGCCGGACCCTATGCGGGCGCGACCGGCGGGCACGTCCGGCACGCTCCGGCGGTGACGGTCCTTCAGCCGGGTGGAGGCATCCGGCCTCTCCATGGGATGTAGAGGCCAAAGGTTTTGGACGAGCTTTGCTCCGGCGAGAGAAACCCCAGGTCAACACTGTGTTGAGCTGGGAGGCATGCACCTGTCCCCCCATGAGCAGGAGCGCCTGCTCATCCATGTGGCCGCCGATGTCGCCGCGCGGCGAAGGGCCCGCGGACTGCGTCTGAACCACCCGGAGGCGGTGGCCCTGATCACCGCTCACATTCTCGAAGGCGCCCGCGACGGCCGTACCGTGGCCGAACTGATGAACTCCGGACGCAAGGTGCTCACCCGTGACGAGGTCATGGAGGGCATCCCCGAGATGATCCACGACGTCCAGGTCGAGGCCACGTTCCCGGACGGGACCAAGCTCGTCACCGTCCACGAGCCCATCGTCTGACGGGGAGGCACCACCGCATGATTCCCGGAGAGACCCTGTACGCCGACGGGCCCGTCCGGCTCAACGAGGGCCTGCACCGCACCCGGCTGACCGTCCTCAACGCCGCCGACCGGCCCGTCCAGGTCGGCTCGCACTACCACTTCGCCGAGGCCAACCCCGGGCTCGAGTTCGACCGTGCGGCCGCCCACGGCAAGCGGCTCGACATCGCGGCCGGCACCGCCGTGCGATTCGAGCCCGGCATCCCGGTGGAGGTCGAGCTTGTGCCCGTCGCCGGCAAGCGCGTGGTCGAGGGGCTGCGCGGGCAGTGCGGGGGAGCCCTCGATGCCTGAGCTCGGCCGCGCCGACTACGCCGGTCTCTATGGCCCCACCACGGGCGACCGCATCCGGCTCGCCGACACCGACCTGCTCGTCGAGATCGAGGAGGACCGTTCCGGCGGACCCGGCCGCGCCGGGGACGAGGCGGTCTTCGGCGGCGGCAAGGTGATCCGCGAATCCATGGGCCAGTCCCGCGTCACCCGCGCCGAGGGCGCACCCGACACCGTCATCACCGGGGCCGTGGTGCTCGACCACTGGGGTGTGGTGAAGGCCGACGTCGGGGTGCGCGACGGCCGGATCACCGGCATCGGCAAGGCGGGCAACCCCGACACCATGGACGGCGTCCACCCCGATCTCGTCATCGGGCCCGAGACCGAGATCATCTCCGGCAACGGCAGGATCCTCACGGCCGGGGCCGTCGACGCCCACGTCCACTTCATCTGCCCCCAGGCCGCCGACGAGGCCCTCGCCTCCGGCGTCACCACACTGGTCGGCGGCGGCACCGGCCCGGCCGAGGGCAGCAAGGCGACCACCGTCACCCCCGGCAGCTGGCACCTCGCCCGCATGTTCGATGCCCTGGAGGCGTACCCGGTCAACATCGGGCTGCTGGGCAAGGGCAACACCGTCTCCTACGACGCCATGCGCGCCCAGCTGCGCGCCGGCGCCGTCGGCTTCAAGATCCATGAGGACTGGGGCGCGACCCCTGCCGTCATCGACGCCTGTCTGGCCGTCTGCGAGGAGAGCGGAGCGCAACTGGCCATCCACACGGACACGCTCAACGAGGCCGGCTTCGTCGGCGATACCCTCGCGGCGATCGCCGGGCGCTCGATCCACGCCTATCACACCGAGGGCGCGGGCGGCGGCCACGCGCCGGACATCATCACGGTCGTCTCGGAGGCCAACGTCCTGCCCAGCTCGACCAATCCGACCCGGCCGCACACCCTGAACACCGTCGAGGAACACCTCGACATGCTGATGGTCTGCCACCATCTCAACCCGGCCGTCCCCGAGGACCTCGCCTTCGCCGAGTCCCGCATCAGGCCCGGCACCATCGCCGCCGAGGACGTCCTCCACGACCTCGGCGCGATCTCGATCATCTCGTCCGACTCCCAGGCGATGGGCCGCATCGGCGAGGTCGTCCTGCGCACCTGGCAGACCGCCCACGCCATGAAGCGGCGGCGCGGCCCCCTGCCCGGCGACGGCCCGGCCGACAACGCCCGGGCCCGCCGCTACGTCGCCAAGTACACCATCAACCCGGCCGTCGCCCAGGGCCTCGACCATGAGATCGGCTCGGTCGAGACCGGCAAGCTGGCCGACCTGGTGCTGTGGGAACCGGCCTTCTTCGGGGTCCGGCCGCAGCTGGTGCTCAAGGGCGGCCAGATCGCCTACGCGCAGATGGGTGACGCGAACGCCTCCATCCCCACCCCGCAGCCCGTCCTGCCCCGGCCCATGTTCGGCGCGCTCGGCCGCGCACCGGCCGCCAACTCCCTGAACTTCGTCAGCCAGTGGGCCCTCGACGACGGCCTCCCCGAGCGGCTCGGGCTGGGCAAACGCTTCGTGCCCATCCGCAGCACCCGGAACGTGACGAAGGCCGACATGCGGAACAACGACGCGCGGCCGCGGGTGGTGGTGGACCCGGACACCTTCACGGTCACGGTGGACGGGGAGGCGGTGGAGCCGCAACCGGCGGCGGAACTGCCCATGGCACAGCGGTACTTCCTCTTCTGACGGGCGCACCGATGAGCACCCTGTCCGCCGCGCTCCTCGTCCTGGCCGACGGCCGCTTCCCCGCCGGGGGCCATGCCCACTCCGGTGGCGCCGAGGCGGCCGTCAAGGCCGGCCGGATCACGGACGGCGCGTCCCTGGAGACATTCTGCCGGGGGCGCCTGCACACCGCCGGACTGACCGGGGCGGCCCTCGCCGCCGCGGCCGCGACCGGCATCGATCCACTGGGCCTCGATGCCGCGGCCGACGCCCGCACCCCCTCGCCCGCCCTGCGCGCCGCCGCGCGCCGGCTCGGCCGCCAGCTGATGCGTGCCGCGCGGGCGGCCTGGCCGTCGCCCGAACTCGACGCCCTCGCGACGGCCCGGCCGCGCGGCGCCCATCAGCCCGTCGTCCTCGGCCTCACCACCCGCGCCGCCGGGCTCCGGCCGCCCGCCGCCGCGTACGCCGCCGCCTACGAGGCGGTGAGCGGGCCGGCCACGGCGGTGGTGCGGCTGCTCAGCCTCGATCCGTTCGAGGCGACGGCGGTGCTGGCGCGGCTCGCGCCGGAGATGGACGACGTCGCGGCCACGGCCGCCGAGGCGGCCGGCCGGGCGCTCGACGAGGGGCTCGACGCCCTCCCCGCGCCCGCCGCGCCCCTGCTCGACATCACGGCGGAGCAGCATGCGGCGTGGCCGGTGCGGCTGTTCGCCACGTAGTTGAACCCCTGAGCCCCCGGAGGGACCATGCACCTCGACCACCCCGACGCCTACCCCCACCGCCACACCTACAGCGCCGCCGCGCCCCTGCGCCCCGACGGCACCCGGCGCGCCCTGCGGATCGGGCTCGGCGGGCCCGTCGGCTCGGGGAAGACCGCGACCGTCGCCGCCCTGTGCCGCGCCCTGCGCGATCAGCTGTCCATCGCCGTCGTCACCAACGACATCTACACCCGTGAGGACGCCGAATTCCTGCTGCGGCACGCGGTCCTGCCGCCCGAGCGGATCACGGCCGTCGAGACCGGAGCCTGCCCGCACACGGCGATCCGCGACGACATCTCCGCCAACCTCGAAGCCGTGGAGGACCTGGAGGACGGCGTCGGCCCCCTCGACCTCGTCCTCGTCGAATCCGGCGGCGACAACCTCACCGCCACCTTCTCCAAGGGCCTGGTGGACGCGCAGATCTTCGTCATCGACGTCGCCGGGGGCGACGACATCCCGCGCAAGGGCGGCCCCGGGGTCACCACCGCCGATCTGCTGGTGATCAACAAGACCGATCTCGCCCCGTACGTCGGCGTGGACCTGGCGGGAATGGCCCGCGACGCCAAGGCCCAGCGCGGCGACCTGCCCGTCGCCCTCACCTCCCTCACGGCCGAGGACGGCGTGGCCCCCGTCCGGGACTGGGTGACCGAGCGGCTCGCCGCCTGGGCCGCCTCGTGACCGTCACCGCGCCCGCCCCGGAGCACGGCGGAGCCACCGGTGTCCGGGCCCGCGCCCGGATCGTCGCCGCGCCGGACGGCCGCGGCGGCACCGCCCTGCCCGTGCTCACGGGGGAGGGGCCGTTCGCCCTGCGGCGCGTCGGCGTCCGCGGGCCCGTCGCCCGGGTGGCGCTCGTCGGCGCGATGAGCGCACCGCTCGGCGGCGACCGCCTGACGCTGAGCGCGACCGCCGAGGACGGGGCCGCGCTGTCCTTCTCCACCACGGCCGCCACCATCGCCCTGCCCGGCCGCGACGGCGCGCCCGCCACCTACGACACGGACCTCACCGTGGGCACCGGCGCCGCGCTGCGCTGGCTGCCCGAACCGCTGATCTCCGCGCGGGGCGGCGACCTGCGCATGCGCACCCGCGTCGAACTCGCCCCCGCCGCACGGCTCGTCCTCCGCGAGGAACAGGTCCTCGGCCGCACCGGCGAGGACCCCGGACGGCTCGTCTCCCGGCTGACCGTCCGGCGTGCCGGACGCCCGCTGTTCGACCAGGAACTGCGCTACGGGCCCGGGGTGCCCGGCTGGGACGGCGGCGCGGTGCTCGGCGGACACCGGGCCGTGGGCCAACTCCTCGTCGTGGACCCCGCCTTCGCGGACCGCCCCGTCGCCCCCCGCGCCCTGGGCGGCAACGCCGTCCTCACGCCGCTCGCCGGACCGGCCGCGGTGGTGAGTGCGGTGGCTCCGGACGCGCTGAACCTGCGAAAAGTCCTGGATTCGGCGCTCTTCGACCTGGATGCCGCACTGGATGCGGCATGAGACGGCCGGGGTGGAGGACACCTCGTGTGCCACGCTTTGTGGCGGCATTCTTACGGGTTAGTAAAGAAGCCTCCTCCGGCCTGTCCTTTGTGGCAGTGGAGACGCGAGGATCGCCCTGCAGCTGATGTGATCATCGCCGCTCGACTCGCGGCGTACCCAGCAGGGGGATTCCCACGTGAGACCAACAGCGATATTCGGTGCGGCCGGCACCGTGGTGACGGGCGCGCTCGTCGCCGGTTTCCTGGCCGCCCCGGCGGCCAGCGCCGGCGAGCGGGTGCCCGGCGGCGCCGCGGAGGCCGCCGGCGTCAAGATCGCGGCCGCCAAGGCGGCGAAGACGGGCGTCAAGTGGCAGGACTGCCCTGCCGACTGGGGCTTCGACAAGCCCATCCAGTGCGGTTACGTCACCGTCCCGGTCGACTACGCCAAGCCCAATGGCCGCACCATCAAGATCGCCGTGGACCGGGCCCGCTCCACCGGCACC
>NZ_JBFAPH010000234.1:0-9822 GCF_040675635.1 Streptomyces sp. NPDC049577 | reverse complement strand
TCGGCCTCGTACGCCGCGCGCTGGTCCGCGGTGTAGACGTGCACGCACGGCGCGCCCTCCTCCCGGAAGGCGGTGGCCAGTTCGGCACCGGTGGAGACGGGATTGACGAGGGCTATCACGATGAGGACCTTTCCAGGACACGAACCGGTGGTGCGGTGGCCGCGAGCGGTCCGCCCGCGGCGGGAGGGGTCTGCGCGGCGAGTGCCCGGCCGATCGTACGGGCGTGCTGGGCCGCGGCCCGCAGATAGTTGACGACGGGGAAGCGCACGCCCGCCGCGGCGCCCGCGACCCACAGCCGCTCCGGGCGGGCGCCGGGGCCGCGCAGGACCCTCAGGTCCCCGGTCACCGGGGCGGCGTGCTCCCCCGGGCCGGGGGCGGCCCCGACGCGCAGCTCACCGCCGGGGGTGACGGTCAGGGCGGGCGCCTCGATGCCGGTGGCGCAGACGATCCAGCCGAACTCCTCGGCCCGCCCGTCGGACCAGACGACGTCCCAGCCGCGGCCGTCCGGGCGGGGCGCGATGCGCCGGGGACGGGCTTCCGCGACGGTGAGCAGGCCCGCGTCCAGATGGGCCAGCAACCGGCGGGCGTTGGCCAGCGGGATGGAGGAGATGTAACGGGACATGGCGACCCGGTGCGTGGCCAGCACCCGCCGCCGGACCGGCTCCTCCCGCGCGGACAGCGCACGGTTGAGGGCGTCGATGACCTCAGCGACCGCGTCCTGCCACGGTACGCGGCCGGCCTCGGCCAGCTCCGCCTCGTGCCGCAGCCGCTCGTGGGCGACGGTGCGGTCGCTCAGCCCCCGGACGACCGGCTGCCGCCCGCCGAGGGCCCGCACGAGCCGGATCAGGGGACGGACGAGCCGCTCGGGGCCCGCGCCGCGCCCGAGCTCCCGCTCCCAGAGCCGCTCCAGCCCGGCGGATGCAGTGCGGCACAACCGGGTCCGCACGGCGGGCAGTTGCCCCGAGGGAGAGGTCATCACGGTGGGGCGCCCCGCCCGGCAGAGGGCGAGGGCCGCGTCGATCGCGGAGAGCTTCGTGCCCAGGACGAGCACCTTGGCGTCTCCGGGCAGGGCGCGCAGCCGCCGGGTGGGGTACGGGCTCGTGAGCAGCCGCGGGTGGCCGGCGTGCGCCCGCAGGTCCTCCGGCAGACGCGGGGCGGTGCCGCCCGGGCACAGCACGACGTCCGTCGCGCCCACGGCCGTGCCGTCCTCCAGGACGACGCGGTAGGCGCCGGGCGTGCCGCTGACCGACCGGGCCAGACCGCGCACCTGCGTGACCCGTACGCCGCGCCGCCGGGCCGCCGCCCGGTGGCGCAGAAAGCTCTCCCGGGCGTACTGCGTGACGAGGTAACGGGGCACGAAGTCGTCGCGGTGGACGGGCCAGCCGCGCGCCGCGAGGTAGCGCAGCAGCCCCGACTCCCCGTCCGCCCGCAGCGAGGTGACGTCGACCGAGGTGTTGCACAGCAGCCGCGGGCCGTCGGAACCGAAGGCCGGCGCGCAGCCGACCGGGTTGGGGGCGACGAAGCAGACGGAGGAGATCCCGCGCACCCGGGCGAGGTGGAGGAACACGCTGACGGCGGTGGGGCCGCCACCGACGATGACGACGTTCCGGCTCATCGGTCACCTCCCGGCGTGGCGGGGGAGGAGGTGCCTCCGCGCGGTGGCCGGTGGCCGAGCAGGCGCAGCAACGGCCCGGTCATCACCGTGGTGGCCAGCGCCACGAGGGTGAGGACGCCGAGCATGCCGGCGTCGATGAGACCCGCCTGGTAGCCGATCTGGACGACGACCAGCTCGGTCAGGCCGCGCGCGTTCAGCAGCACGCCCAGGACCAGCGCGGGGCGCTTCTCCATGCCGGTCAGCCAGGCGCACAGCCCGGGTCCGGCGATCTTGCCGGCGGTGGCGAGGGTGAGCAGGCCGGCGAACGTCAGCACCGTGGAGGAGTCCCAGCGCAGCGCGCCGAGGTCGGTGGTGAGGCCGAAGCCGAAGAAGAAGAACGGCAGCAGCACGGTCTTGGCGGTGCCGGTCAGACGGTCCGCGATCGCCTTCGCGCGCCGGCTGCCGTCGCCGGCCGGCCAGGCCAGACCGACCAGCAGCGCCCCGATGAGCTGGTGCACCCCGACGGCCGCCGTGAGCGCCGAGGTGGCGGTGACGGCGATGACGAGCAGGGCGGTGACGGCCGGTGTGCTCATGCCGTCCGCCGGATTCGCCGTGTCCGCCAGCCGCCGGGCGAGCCCGCGCCGCACGGGCCACAGGAACAGCACGGCGACGGCGGCCGCGCACAGGCCGTCGAGCAGGAGCCCGGCCGGTCCCCGCCCCTGCGCGGCGGCGAGAATGCCCGCGACCACCAGCCAGCTGCCGCCGTCCCCGATCGCGGCGGCGAACAGCGCGGTCTGCCCCGGGCGCGAGCGGGTCAGCCCCAGGTCGGTGAGCATCCGGGCGAGCACGGGAAAGGCGGTGATGCTCAGGGCGCAGCCCACGAACAGCACGAAGGGGAGACCGCCACCCGCGGCGCCGGCGTACGTGCCGGCCAGCGGCACGGCCGCCGCGGAACCCAGCCCGAAGGGCACGAGCAGGGACGCCGCGCTCACGAGCACGGTCCGGCCCACCGCGCCGCGCAGCCGCATCCCGGCCAGCTCCTGGCCCACGCCGAACATGAAGAGCACCAGCCCGAGCTGGGACAGCCCGTCCAGCAGGCGTACCGAGGGGCCGGGGAAGAGCCACCGGGCGGCGTCGGGCGCGAGGCCGCCGAGCAGCGTGGGGCCGAGGGCGAGACCGGCGCATATCTCCCCGACCACCCGGGGCTGGCCCAGGCGCCGGGCGAGCGCGCCGCCCGCCAGCGCCGCGGCGAGTACCACGGCGGCGGCGAGGAGGAAGTGCCCCGCGACATCGAGGCGGTGGGTGGCGGGCCCGGACGCGCCGCCCGGGCCGTCGTCCCACGACCACGCGGCGGCGAAGCAGATCGTCAGGACGGGCAGGACCACGGTGACGGCGACGGCGAGCCCCGTCCGCCGACGGGTCACGGCCGGCGCGCGGTCGGAAACGTGTTCCGGCGGTGCCGGTGTCAACTGGAGTGTCATATCAGCGCAATCAGTGCGTGTCGTAGATCATGTCGCGCATCAGCTCACTGGCACCGGCGGCGATGGTTCCCGCCATCGCGTCGCGGTAGAGACGGGCGGCCGCCGCGTCCTCCAGATAGCCCCGGGCACCGTGGTACTGGACGCAGGCCTGGGCGGCCGACACGGCGAGTTCGGTGGCCTTGAGCTTCAGGACCGAGGCGGTGCGGGTGTCGAGCCGGCCCTGGGCGTGCAGCTGGGCCGCATGGTAGGCGTACGTGCGCACGAGCTCGAGTTCACCGGTCAGCTCGGCGACCCGGTGCCGGACGGCCTGGTGGGAGCCCAGCGGCACGTCCTTCACCCGGTGCCGCCGGACGAAACCGTCCAGCAACTCCAGGCAGTACCCCACCCCGCCGACGGCGAGCAGCCCCGCCACCAGCCGTTCGAAGTCGAGGGCCTTCATCAGGTGCAGCAGGGCCATGTCGCGCCGGCCGACCAGCGCGTTCGCCGGAACCCGCACGTCGTCGAAGTCCACGCGGCACACGTCCGCGGAACGCCAGCCCGTCATCGGCTGCGGAGTGCGGGTGACGCCGGGCGCGTCCGCGTCGATCACCAGCAGGCTCGCACCACTCAGCCCCCGGTCGCCCGAGGTCCGGCGCGTCTTGACGAGCGTGACGAAGAACCCGGCGCCGGAACCATTGGCCACGTGGCACTTCCGGCCGTCGACGCGGAACCCGCCGGCTCCCCCGTCCCCCAGCGGCTCGGCGCGGGTGCTCAGGTGCCGCAGGTCGGAACCGGCGTCCGGCTCGCTGATGGCGAGCGCGGCGATCCGCTCGCCCCGCGCCGCGGCGGGCAGCAGCGTCGCCCGCAGCTCGGCGGTGCCGAACATCCGCACGTAGGACAGCGCCATGAAGGCGTGCACGCCGACGGACGCGCGGATGCCCGCGTAGCCGGTGCGCCCGAGTTCCTCCAGGAGCACGGCGCTGTGCAGGAACTCCTCGCCGTCGTGGGCGAAGTCGAGCAGCCCGTGGGCGCCGAGGGCGCGCCAGCCCTCGGCGGATACGCGTCCCTGCCGCTCCCAGGCGTCGGCCTGCGGCAGGACGACGTCCCCCAGCACCCCCCGCACCCGGGACCGGGTCTCTTCGTGCTCGGCGGTGAGATGGGGCGGGCGGTGCGGTCGCGCGGTGCGTTCCCCCGTCGTCGTGCTCATTTGACGGCAACCACCCGGTGCTCGGGCAGGATGGCGGTGATCCTGCCGGGGATCTTGAAGACGGCGTGCGGAGTGCCGGCCGCGGCCCAGGTCTCCTCGAACCCCAGGAGGTCCTCGTCGACGAGCAGGGTGAGCTCCTCCTTGTGGCCCAGGGGCGGGACACCGCCGATGGAGTAGCCCGTCACCCGCTTGACGAAGTCGGCGTCGGCCTTGCCGATGGCGCTGCCGAGCACCTTCGCGACGACCCTCTCGTCGACCCGGTTGGTGCCGCTGGCCAGCACCATGACCGGCGCGCCGGTCGCGGTGTCGCGGAAGACCAGGGACTTGACGATCTGGGACTTCTCGCAGCCCAGGGCGCGGGCCGCGTCGTCCGCGGTGCGGGTGGAGTCCGGCAGTTCGACGACCGTCAGGTCGAGGCCGCGCTCGTCGAGCAGGGCCTGGAACTGGCGGGCGCGCTTGCTGATGCTCATGCGGTGACTCCTGTCGGTTCACGGGTTTCGAGGGAGGCCAGCAGGGCACGGCGGTCGACCTTGCCCGTGGCCGAGAGCGGCAGATTCCCGCAGAGCCGGATCCCGGCGGGGACCATGTATCCGGGCAGGCACCGCCGCAGATGCGCGCGCACCGACTCCGGCGTGCAGCCGTCGCCGCGGGGCACGACGAAGGCGAGCAACTCCTTGCCCCCGGCCGGGTGTTCGGCGACGGTGACGTAGCTCTGCCGCACCTCCGGGTGCAGACCGAGATGGTGGGCGACCTCGCCCAGCTCGACGCGGAAACCGTTGATCTTCACCTGGTCGTCCTGGCGGCCCTGGAAGACCAGGTCACCGTGGACGGAGAGGTAGGCGCGGTCGCCCGTGCGGTACAGCCGCTCCCGCCCCCCGTCGATCTCGTACTCGACGAACCGGTCCCGCGTCAGCTCCGGCATGCCCAGGTACCCCGGGGAGAGCCCGGGACCGGCCAGCAGCACCTCACCGGTCTCGCCGGGCGCGCACAGCCGGCCGCCGTCCCCGACGACGTAGGCGCGGGTGTTCTGGATCGGGCGCCCGATGGGCAGACTCGACTCCTCCGGCCGCAGCTCCCGCACGGGGTGGTAGGTGGCGAAGGTCGTGCACTCGGTGGGCCCGTAGACGCTGACCAGCCGGTCCGGTCCGTACGCGCGCAGGGCCCTCGCGATGTGCGGCAGCGAGTGCGCCTCGCCACCGGTGAGGATGGTGTCCACCCCCGACAGGGTCTCCGGGGCCTCGTCCACGATGGTGTTGAACAGCGCGGTGGTCAGGAACACGACCGTGACGCCGTGCCGCGCCAGCACCCGCCGGAGTTCCGACAGCCGGACGAACGACGAGGGGTGGAGCACACAGGTGCCACCGTGCAGCAGCGCCCCCCAGATCTCGAAGGTCGCCGCGTCGAAGGAGACCGGGGCGAGCTGGAGCAGCGTCGTCCGCTCGTCGAGCCGGGCGTAGCGGGCGCCGAAGACCAGACGGGCGATCCCGCGGTGCCGGACGGGGACGCCCTTGGGCCGGCCCGTGGAGCCGGAGGTGAAGTTGATGTAGGCGATGTCGTCCGGCGACACGCGGACGTCGGGGTTCGCGGGGTCGCCCGTCAGCGCGGCCCGTTCCACCGGTGTCACCCGGCACCGGGGAAGGCGCTCGGCGAGGGTGCTCCGTGCCCCGGTCAGCACCCGTTCGCAGCCTGTGCCGGAGAGCAGCCCGCGCAGCCGCTCGTCGGGCCAGGAGGCGTCGAACGGCAGGTAGGCCGCGCCGCACTTGAGGACGGCGAGCAGCGCGACGATCAGCTCCACGGAGCGGTCCAGGCACACGCCCACCGTCTCCCCGGGGCGCAGGCCCTCGTGTCGCAGCCGGTCGGCGAGGCAGTTCGCCAGCCGGTTCAGTTCCCCGTAGTCGATCACGGTGTCGCGGTGGACCAGGGCGGTCGCCCCGGGGCGCCGTGCGGCGCGCTCCTCGAAGAGCTCCTTGACACCGCGGTCGTCGGGATAGGGCACGGTGGTGCGATTGAGGCGCCGGTGGGCTTCCAGCGCCGTCTCGTCGTGGGTCAGGGCGGTCATGCGTCCCTCTGCAGACGGGAATTGATGATATCGAGCAGCGGAGCGCGGTGCGTATCGGGGAAGAAGTGTCCCCCGGCTGTTTCCACCAGTTCGCTCTCCGCGTTGCCGTATGTGCGCCAGCCGCTCATGCTGTCGGCGCCGTCGATGGGGTCGGAACCGCCGTACAGGGCGGTGATGGGAAGGTCCACACCGCTTCCGTGACGGTCGTCCCATATCTCCGCCAGCCGTATGTCGGCGCGCACGATCGGCAGAAAGAACCGTGCCATCACCGGGTTGTCGAGGATTTCCGCCGGAGTCCCGCCCATCTCGCGCACGGCGTCGGCGAAGGCGGCGTCGGACAGCTCATGCAGATAGGGGCGGCGCTGCGGGCTGCCGGGGCTCCTCGAACCGGACACGAACAGCCGGCGGGTCGCTCCCGGACACCCGGCCACGGCGAGCCGCGCCACCTCGTACGCGAGGCGCGCGCCGAAACTGTGACCGTAGAAGGCGTGCGGATCGGACAGACGCGGTGACAGCGCCTCGAAGATTTCCGCGAGCAGCGGTTCCCATTCTCGCGGCAGCGTTTCCTTGAGGCGTCTTCCCCGGCCGGGCAGCCTGACGGCGAGAAGCTCCACACGGTCGCTCAGTCCGTCCGCCCACGCCCGGAACATCTCCGGGCTTCCCCCGGCGTAGGGAAAGCAGATCAGCTTGATGCCCGGCCTTTCGGACGCCCGCTTGAGCGTGATGACCCACTTGTCGTCGTCAGGCTGCACTACCCTGCTCTAGCTCTCGTTCGAGGCGGCTGCGAGCCGGCGGTTGCGGAGGATGCTGTCGGCTATCTCACGGACGCTGCTCCGGGCGAAGAGGTCGTCCGGCGGCAGGGTGTCCTCGCCGAAGGTATCCTCGGCCTGGGCAATGATCCTCATGGCGGCCAGCGAATTGCCGCCGGACTCGAAGAAGTCGTCATCCGCGCCCTCGGCCCGCAACCCGATCTCCCGGCATACGCCGAGCACCCAGCGTTCGATCTCTTCCCGCGTTTCGATCGCACTCATGTCATTCAGCCCTTTCGGCGCACCGGGAAGCGGAATCCGTTGACCGTTCGGTCCACGAACCGGTTGTGGCCGTAGTCGTCCCGGCCCGTCACCAGCACGTTGCCGAATTTCTCGAGGCTCGCGGCACCGCCGAACTCCTCGAGGCCCTCGGAGTACGGGTAGACCCGCACCGACGTGGGCAGATAGCGCCCGGCGAAGCCCAGCCGCATCCGGTCCGTGAGACCGCTGTGCGGGTGCGAGGCGTGCATCAGCGTCGACCAGAAGATGATGAACTGGCCCTGCCGCATGACCTGCGAGACCGCCTTGGACTCGTCCGGCGACCAGTCGGGGTCCTTCTGCAGCTGCCGGTAGTCATAGCCGAAGAAGCCGCGCTTGACACCGTTCTTGTCGACCTGGTTGATGGAGTCCGGGGAGTACTCCATGACCTTCGACTCGTCGTAGTTCATCGACGTGTGCGAGCCGGGGATGAACTGCAGGCAGCCGTTCTCCTCCGTCGCCTCGGTGAACGCCGTCCACACCGTGATGGTGCCGCCGAAGTCCGCGTCCTCGGGCCACAGGATCTGTGGGTACTTCGAGCCCGCGACGTTGGAGAAGTTGTCCGCCTGGTGCCAGTCGGTGCCCTCGTCGCCGGGGTACTTGGGGAAGAACTCCGAGCGCCAGCACAGGGTGTCGGGACCGAGGATGCTCGACACCCGGTCCACGATCTGGGGCCGGGTGATGTGCTCGGCCAGGAAGTCGACGTCCAGGTGCCGGTCGTAATTGGCCAGGTTGGTGTTGCCGGACACCGCGCGGTCCTGGCTGTAGATCGCCTTCTTGGTGTTCAGCAGCTTGGGACGGAGGGTCTGGAGATGGGCCTCCATCTCCTCCGGCTCGTACAGGTCGAACGGCCCGATGAAACCGTCACGGTGAAACTGTGCGAGCTCTTCCTCGCTGAGCGAGAACTGTTCGGTACGCTGTTCCATATCTCAACTTTCAACAGCAGTCGGCACGGACTGGTGGGGCTCCGGTCGAGAGCACGTCGCGCGATGCGCGAGGCGATGCCGGAAGTCGTGGTGACTGCGCAGACAGGGCGATTCGATCCGCCGCGACAAGGGTCCGCCGCGACAATGGGGCGGACACGCGAAAACGTGTCGCGGAGGGCGGGTGCCCGGTTCGTGACCGAGCCGCCGGCGACGCCCCGCGGTCCCGCGCCCGGTGGGGCTCGGACCGGAGCGGACGATCGCATCACGTGCGATCCCCGCCGGGCAAGTGGGAAGCCGCGTTCCCCCTTCCCGCTGACTCGAGTCCACCACGCGACTTTGATCTTCGTCAACAGCCGTCTCCGCACTTGATCGGCGATGTGACGGCCATCAAGTGACGCCTTCTCAAATGGTGAGAAAACAAAGGCGATTTTCGGGGATCGAACCGGTCGGGGACCGGCCGGATGTATAGAGCCGAGCGCGCCGGGTGAGCAGGGCACCGGCAAGCGCGTGAGCGAGGTCATCAGGGAAACCACCGGCGTGCCCGCGGGCCGCATCGCGGCGCTGTCGGCCCTGAACCTCGCCCGCGAAGTCATCACCGGCCGGCCTGCCGCCGCCACCATCGCCTGTCCCGACGAAGAGGTCGCCCGACGCTTCCGAGCCGCCTGCCGCACCGCCTACTTCCGGCCCAGCACCAGCACCGACGTCATCGGCTGCGAACCGGGCGGGGCCGTGAAGAACCTCATCGCCCCCGACCAGACCGCCACCTTGCTTCTGCAGCGACCCCCCAAGTCCGAAAACTGACCGACCGTCAGCTCTCCGGGCCGGCGGTCAGCGCCGTGCTCCCCACGCACCCGGGCCGCCACCTCGCCCACGATGTGCACCGGGTACGACGGCCGGGTCTGCTCGAACGCGAGCGCCGTGTCCGTCTCGCCCACCACTCTCACGGGCGTCCGCCCAGTGAGCGCCTCGTCGGAGTAGAAGTCGCTCACCACTCCTCGCCATGGCTCGGCCAGTCCGCGGTTCACCGTGCAGGCTGCGACTCCAGCCCGGCCTCGGCCATGACGGTGCGGACGGTCTCCTCCAACGTGCTGCCCTGCTTGATCAGCATCTCCTCCATGCCGTCGAGCAGATCGGCCGGCCGGTACCAGTCCCGCATCTCGCTCTCGCCGAACTCCGAGGCCTCCGGCCGCGTGGCGTGCCGGCGCAGCGTCTCGGCGAACGGCAGGTCGAAGTAGAAGAACCGACTCGTCCCACGGTGGTCGACGGCCAGCCGGTGAAGATCCCTTCGAGGATCACGTGGAAGCCCTCGTCCAGGCACTGGCGGGTGATGACGTCGATCAGCCCGGGCGTCGCCCGCACCGGGCCGTGCGCCTCGCACAGGATCTCCCGGCGGACCGTGTCCTGGCTCACGATCGCCAGACCGCTGCCGTAGCGCTCGCGGACGGCACGGGCGACGGTGGTCTTGCCCGAGCCGGAGTTGCCGCGCAGCACCACCAGCCGGGTGCCCGC